>JAQXAR010000014.1 GCA_029252805.1 Rickettsiales bacterium | reverse complement strand
CCGACCTCGTCGATGTCAACGACGCGCTCTAACCAGCTGAGCTAACCGCCCGCACCAAAAGATAAACTGCACTATAACCAAGTTTTATTGCTTATCAAGTGCTCGCTTTGCCTTGCATGAGTGGCGCTGAGTGCTATCTTGCGCCCTCATTTTAAATATAGGAATGCTTAACCATGCTCGATACCCCTAAAACCCATGAAGATTTTGACGTAACTCGTGGAGCGCTTCCAGCCTCTAAAAAAGTCTATTTGGAAGGAACGCAAACAGGGGTGAGTGTGCCGATGCGCCAAATTACGCTGCATGACAAGGAGAACCCAACGTTCCGCGTGTATGATACGAGCGGTATCTATACCGATGAGAATGCGAAAGTCGATATCCGTGAAGGTTTGCCGAAAGTGCGTGCACCGTGGATTGAAGGCCGTGGCGATGTTGAGACTTACACTGGCCGTGAAGTGAAAGCCGAAGATAATGGTTTTAAAGAATGGCAGCTAAAGGGGCAGGGCGACGTGACAAAAGGCTCGAAGGGCATAAAGCTCGTGCCTGAATTCGCGAAACCTAACTCCACGCCTTACCGTGCGAAAAGCGGCTGTGTCAGCCAGATGGCTTATGCGAAACGTGGGATCATCACGCCAGAGATGGAATATATCGCCATCCGCGAGAATGAAGGCCATACTGAGGGCTATGCTCTGCGCCACCCAGGTGAGAGCTTCGGCGCGGTTATGCCGGATCTGATTACGCCAGAGTTCGTGCGCGATGAAGTAGCGCGAGGCCGTGCGATTATCCCCAATAACATCAACCACCCTGAGACTGAGCCGATGATTATCGGTCGTAATTTTAAAGTGAAAATTAACGCCAATATCGGTAACTCTGCGATTACCTCTTCTGTAGCGGAAGAAGTGGAGAAGATGGTTTGGGCGATTCGCTGGGGTGCGGATACGATTATGGATCTCTCTACCGGTCAGAATATCCACAATATCCGTGAATGGATTATGCGTAATTGTCCTGTGCCGATTGGCACGGTTCCGATTTATCAAGCGCTTGAAAAAGTGGGTGGCGTGGCCGAAGATCTTACTTGGGAAATCTTCCGTGATACATTGGTTGAGCAAGCAGAGCAGGGGGTGGATTATTTCACGATCCATGCAGGGGTGCGTCTGCCATTCGTGCCGTTAACGGAAAGTCGTGTGACGGGTATTGTCTCGCGCGGCGGGTCTATCCACGCCAAATGGTGCATGGCACATCATAAAGATAACTTCGCCTATGAGCATTTTGATGAAATTTGCGAAATCATGGCTGCTTACGATGTCTCTTTCAGCCTCGGCGATGGTTTGCGTCCGGGTTCGATTGCTGATGCTAACGATGCGGCGCAATTTGCCGAACTTAAAACGCTAGGCGATCTTACCACCAAAGCGTGGGAGCATGATTGTCAGGTGATGATTGAAGGCCCCGGTCACGTGCCACAGCATATGATTAAAGAGAATATGGACAAGCAATTAGAAGCGTGCCACGAAGCGCCATTCTACACGTTAGGTCCACTCACGACCGATATCGCGCCCGGTTATGACCACATTACCAGTGGTATCGGCGCGGCCAATATTGGTTGGTATGGCTGCGCGATGCTTTGCTATGTGACGCCGAAGGAACATCTAGGTTTACCGGATCGCGATGATGTGAAAGTGGGTGTTATCACCTACAAACTCGCCGCTCACGCTGCCGACCTGGCCAAAGGTCATTCAAGCGCGCAACGCCGTGATGATGCTTTATCCAAAGCGCGTTTCGAGTTTCGCTGGTTAGACCAATTTAACCTAAGTCTAGACCCTGAAACGGCCTTGAAATATCACGATGAGACCTTGCCTGCTGACGGTGCAAAAGTGGCGCATTTCTGTTCGATGTGTGGCCCGAAATTCTGCTCGATGAAAATCAGCCAAGATGTCCGCGACTTCGCCAAAACCGATTTTGGCCAAGAAGTCATGGCCGACGCCAAAGAACAAATCAAAGGTATGCAAGAAATGGCCGATAAGTTCAAGGCAGAGGGTAGCGAGATCTATAAAGTTGAGAAGGTGGGTTGAGGATGAAATTAGATATAAGTTTAGTTAAAAATATTTTGCAGTTTTTGGAAAAAGAGTGTGATGGAGACAGTCAGGTTCTTGTAGGTGAGGATGATTGTGAAGGCTATACGCAAGAGCAAGTTAATTATCATTTGGAAATCCTTAAAGATGATGGACTATTAAAGTTTTACGATAATATGCAATATATGAACGGCTTTATGGTTATTCGGAGGCTTTCAGCAGAAGGACACAGAGTTCTCGAAGGCTTGTCTAATTCAAAGGTTCTTGAGGAAGTGAAGCAAGCAGGGGTTGATACGTTGAAACAAGTTCCTGCTATTTGTATTGGCGTTTTATTAAACGGAATGTTGTCATCCTGAACTTGTTTCAGGATCCATTTCTCCGCTAGTGTAGGTGGTTGTTGAGCGATAGACCCTGAAACAAGTTCAGGGTGAAAAAGCTACATGAGTGTTTCATCAGCAAGTCAAAACATCCCCCCTTATCTACCCTATTGAAAAATGCCTTCGCGGTTCTTATCTGACTTATGGTATAAAGTTGCAAACAGGAGGCACTATTATGAATTATACAAAATTTGGCACTCTAGCGGTATCGACCGTTTTAGTCGCAGCACTCGGCGCATGTGGAATTCCAGACGTGAACAGCGCTGGCACGGGTATTTACTCGAAGCAGCAGCTAAAAGAACGCAAAGCGGCGAAGGTTGCTGATGTGATTAGCAGCAAAGAACATAGCCATACAGATGGCACAGTGCATATCCATGCCGGCGGTCAGCAAGTGCATTTTCATGATGCCAGCAAGATCAATATGGCGGATCAGGAGGGCGTATTCATGGAGAGCGACACCGACTATGATCGCGAATCAACCTTAAATGACCTATCGGAAGATGATGCGGATATTACTCAATGGCGCGCGAAACAGAAAGCGGTTCCGCAAGAAGCAGTTGTTGATCCTATCGCTGAAGCAATTAGCAATTAGGAATTAACTTTAGTTGCTCGTATCGCACTTAGCGGCAGTGAAATTAGGTATAACCCACCTAAGACCGATAGGATGAGCCAGGTTTCGATAATCAACCCGAGAATCAGCCCTACGGAGCCTAGCATGATGGGGAGTACCCATTTGGTTGGCACGCTATAGCCTTTGAGTGTGAAGGTAGGTAGGCGGCTCGACATGAGCATCGCGATACATGGCAGGTAAGCGGCCATGAGCCATGCTTTATCGACCTGCAAGAAATCTTCGCCAAATTGTAGACTGATGATAATGGGCAAGATGGCCAACAAAGCGCCCATCGGTGCAGGGACTCCGGTGAAATAATGTTTTTGCCATTCTTCCTTTTCCTCTTCCATCAGCGAGGTGTTGAAGCGAGCGAGTCTCAGCGCGCAGCAAACGGTGTAAAACAGCGCGATTGCCCAGCCGAAACGTTTAATATCATGTAATGCCCAGAGGTGTAACACGACTGCCGGAGCAACGCCGAAACAGACGATATCGGATAGCGAATCCATCTGCGCGCCAAAGTCGCTTGTGGCTTTAAGCATGCGCGCCACGCGGCCATCAATACCGTCTAAGAAAGCGGCCAACACCATGAAGGTTGCCACGAGTTCCCAATTGCCAAGCAACGCGTAGCGGATGGAGGTCATCCCGCAGCAAAGCGCCCCAATCGTGATCAAATTCGGTACAAGGCGGGAGAGGGGAAGTTTAGTTTTTGAACTCATGATCCAGTCTATACCCTATATCGGTCTTATCGGAAAGGGTTGGATGCAGTGCGCGCATCGGTTGGCTAATCATATCGTAATTGATGAAGGATAGGAGCATCTGAAAGCCAATAATCGTCGGCAGCGCGCAGAGCATGATGGTGCCGGCTGTGGCGGGCTCGCCATTAGGATCGCTCTCTGAGATGATGTCAAAACCCATATAGAGACCGAACATCAGCAAAATAAAGCCAAATACAAGCTCAAGCGAGGCGATAGAAAAGCCGCGAATAAAGTAGTTATAGGCGATACGGCGCCAGCTGTTGCGGAGGCTCTTGCGGAGGAATTCACCTGCGATTTCACGAATATGCAGATTACTAGTTTCCTCACCGTAAAAAGCTTTCATCGGCACATCAGAAACGACAGCGTGCAAGGTATTGAGGCGAAATAGCATGTCCGTTTCAAAGAAATAACGATCGGCTATTTTAGGTAAGGGTAAGCGAGAGGCAATCTTCGCATGCAGGGCGGTGAAGCCATTAGCGGGGTCAAAGACCTGCCAATAACCGGTAGAAAGTTTGGATAGGAAGGAATATGCCGCATTGCCGAGCAGGCGTTTCAACGGCATATTCTCTAGCCCTTCCGGCTGATAGAAGCGGTTTCCTTTGGCATAATCGGCCTCGCCACGTGTGATGGGGGTGATGAGCTCGGGAATGAGTGCCGGTTCCATTTGGCCATCACCATCGACTTTGACGAGGATATCGGCCTCGAGCTCTAGTGCGAGCGCGTAGCCTGTTTTGACGGCAGCACCAACACCGCGATTCTCTTCGTGAAAGAGCACGGTCACGCGTGGATCGCTACATTCATCTTTGACCTTCTCGCCTGATTTTTGCGGGCAAGCATCATCGACCACAATAATATGCTCTACTTCATCACCAAATTTTGCGAGCAATGGTAGGATATGATCCACTACTTTATAGCAGGGGAGTATGGCTGCGACCTTCATGCGGATTTAATCTCAGTTGCGATTAACAGGATGCCTATCAGCATAAAGATAACGCCCAGCCAATAGCGCATTGAGAGCGACTCTTGCAGGAAATAGGCGCTAACCAAAGGAATTGTGAGCAGCAAGAGCGCTGACATGATCGGGAAGATACGGCTCAGGTCGACATGTTTGAGCAGCCAAACCCAGGTGAGCATTGCCGTGAAATACGCGACTCCCGCCACCCAAAGCTGCCAATTAAGGAAGAGAGATTGAGCAAAACCCGTCGCCGAATCCGTGATAAGCGATTCTGCGGATTTCTTGAAATAAATTTGTCCAACCAATACCAGCACAAGGTAAGCTCCACCAATGCTAGCAAGTTGTAAGCTCATTTTAGAGTTCCGCTAGAACAGTTTCAGCGCCGATACTGCGTTGGCCTTCGCGCACTTTAATCTTCGCGCCTTTGGGCAGAAATACATCCACACGGCTACCAAAACGGATCAAACCGAAGCGTTGGCCTGTCTCAACTTCATCGCCTAATTTGATGTCACAAAGGATACGGCGAGCAACGAAACCGGCAATCTGCACGAAACCGACTTTGCATTTGGCATTCTCAACGGTCAGCATCTGGCGTTCATTTTCTTCGCTAGCTTTATCAAGTTCCGCATTCAGGAACGAGCCTTTGATATATTCAGCCGCAATAATTTTACCGGCAATGGGCACTCGGTTAATATGCACGTCAAATACGTTGAGAAAAATACTGATGCGTGTATGTGGCTCATCGCCAAGCTCTAGTTCTGTAGGAGGCGTGACGCCTTCAACCACCATCTGCACAAGCCCATCGCCTGGGCTGACAACGATATTCTCGCCTTCTGGGACAAAACGCTCAGGGTCACGGAAGAAATACAGGCAGTAAACTGCGAGTACGACGCCGATCCATGCAAATGCATCCCAAATGAACCAACTCAGCGCTAAGCCACCAACCGCTGCGTAAAGCGCGAAGCGTTTGCCTTCAGGGTGGATAGGGGTAAGTCCATTTTTGATGGAATTATAAATATCTTCTAGGTGATTAAGGTTATCTGACATTATATCTTTTTAATCTTTCTTTTAGTGTTCCCGTGTGCAGCTCGAACAGATGGTTGCTGTCGTCATAAAAATAAAGTGAATCTCCTTCACCTTCCATACGTTCTCTTGGTGTTTTTACTTCCGAAGCATGTTTATAGACTCGTTTTTCGTATAATTCAAAATCAGCTTTTGAGATTTTAAAGGCAATATGTTCGTAACTTCTTTTTTGTGGAGGTTCTCCCTCCATAATGGCTATCCATTGCTCACCTACAAGAAAGAATTTTTCTTTAGAAAAGGAGAAGGTCTTAGTGCCACTATTATAAACTTCCTCAGCATCGAAAATATTGACTAAGAATTTTTTCATCTTTTCGAGATCGCTGACTACAAGAGTAATGTGACTGATACCTTCAATCAAAAATTATTCTCCTGCTGCGAGTGAATAAACACGTTCGCCGTTAAATTCCATCAAAGATTCGAACTTTCCTACATCCAAGCCTGCATCAATCAATGCGGCCAGGAGAGCAGGAACGTCGGTAATATCGCCATTATCGGTCATTAAACGTAGGCGGTAAAGGTCGGTGCGGTTCATGCCGGGTACGTGATCAGGCCAGACTTTGAGGCCTTTGCATGAGATAAGTTTAAGGTAGAACGGTCCAGTCTGAGCGCTAGAGGTTTTACTGCCCAAATCATCCACATCGCCGAGCCAATCGACAAATACATCGACGCCAACGAGTTTCTTATTCGTCACGGTCAGTTCCGCTTTTGCTTTTTCGTGAACCGGTTTATTTTCTTGCGGCTTTGCTTCGCCAAAATTGACAACCGGGAAGGTATTAGGCGTTTGACCTAAACGTTCAATCACGGCATCGGTAAAACCAACGGTGCCCACTTTTTCAGTGCTGACACCTGCTTGATAAATGTCGCCAGTATGGATGCCATCTTCGAGCGTCTTGAGCCATGCGTTGCGGATTTTTGCCGCTGCTTCAGGCTGTCCAATATGTACGAGCATCATCACAGCGCCTTGCAATAGGCCTGACGGATTGGCGAGGCCCTTGCCTGCAATATCGGGTGCAGAGCCATGAATGGCTTCAAACATCGCGAAGTTTTTGCCGAGATTGGCAGAACCAGCAAGCCCAACAGAGCCCGAAATTTCCGCCGCAATATCGGAGATGATATCGCCATAGAGGTTTTCGGTCACGATCACGTCGAAATTCTCTGGGCCATCGGCAATACGTGCAGCACCAATATCGATGATATAAGGCTCTTGCTCGATCTGCGAATAATCAGCGCCGACATCACGGAAGGCTTGGGTGAAGATACCGTCTGCAATTTTCATGATGTTATCTTTGGCCATGCAGGTCACTTTTTTACGGTCATTCTGTACAGCATAATCAAACGCGTGGCGCATGATACGTTCAGAACCACTACGTGTGATAAGCTTGAGAGCAACGGCAGTGTCAGCCGTTTGGCGGTATTCGATACCGGCATAAAGATCTTCTTCATTCTCACGTACGATCACCAAATCCATTTCAGGGTGCTTCGTTTTAATGAATGGATGGTAACTTTGACACGGGCGAATATTCGCATAAAGGCCGAGTGTTTTGCGTAATGTGACGTTAAGCGATTTATAACCGCCGCCAAAAGGCGTGGTGATAGGGGATTTGAGGAGCACTTTATTACGGCGCAGAGATTCCCATGCTTCTGAAGGGATACCAGTTGAGTTGCCGGTTTTGTAAACTTGCTCGCCGACTTCAATTACATCGATTTTCAGCTTTGCTTCTACATTTTGCAGAATGCGCAAAACCGCTTCCATAATTTCTGGGCCGATACCGTCGCCGTAGGCTACGGTGATTGGAACTGCTTCTGTCATAATACTACTCCGTTAGCGTTTATTACGCTGCATTCTCATTGTTTTTGGTTAATTCGTGTTTAATGGCTTCGAGAGCCTCTGAGACTTTATCGCCATCAGGGCCGCCAGCTTGGGCCATTTCTGGACGCCCGCCGCCACCTTGACCACCAACAGCGGGTGTGGCGACGCGTACAAGCGCTGCGCTATCAATGCCAGATTCTTTGGAGGCGGCGACGACGATGGCTGCTTTACCTTCAAAGTTACTCGCAACCGCGACAATATCTGCATTATGTTTTGCCATGATCTCAGTGGCGAGGCTGCGTAAGTCTTTCGGGTTGATGCCTTCAAATGCTTGGTAAGCGAAATCGATCGTGCCGATTTTCTCTTCTTTCGCGCCAACGCCAGCGCTGCCGCCACTTAGTGCGAGTTTGCGTTTGGCTTCGCCGAGTTCTTTCTCGATCCTCTTACGTTCAGTCATTAGAGATTCGAGTTTCTCTGGTAGTTCAGGAATAGGAGTTTTTGCGGTATCTGATAATTGCATGAGTGAGTTATTGCGCGCATTAAACCAAGCAAATGCTGTATCGCGTGTGACCGCCTCAAGGCGACGAACACCTGAGGCTAGGGCGCCTTCAGAAGTGATTTTGAGTAAGCCAATATCGCCCGTGCGAGTTACATGCGTGCCACCGCAAAGTTCTACGGAATAATCTTCGATGCCCATTGCGACAACGCGAACTTCATCGCCGTATTTCTCGCCGAACATTGCGGTAGCACCGGCTGTGATTGCGTCATCCGTATTCATCAACTTCGTGCTGGTCGGTTTATTGGCCCAAATTTGCTGATTGACGAGCGTTTCTGTTTGCGCGATTTCGTCAGCGGTGAGGGCTTTGGGATGGCTAATATCAAAACGGAGTTTATCTTCAGCCACATCTGAGCCTTTTTGCGAAACGTGATCGCCAAGCACTTGACGAAGTGCCGCATTTAGCAGGTGAGTGGCCGAGTGATTCGCGCGTAATTTAGTGCGACGTTCTGTATTCACCTTCAGTTCCAAAGCATCTTCTAATGCAATATCACCAAGGAGTTTGGTGTGATGCACGTGCAGGCTACCCGTCGGTTTACTCGTATCGGAGACCTTGCCGAGCAATGTGCTTTGTTTATAGATTTCGCCTTGGTCACCTTGCTGGCCACCGGATTCACCGTAAAAGGGTGTTTGGTTGAAGAGTAGGGCGATTTCATCGCCTTTGCTTGCGCGATCAACTGCCACGCCATCTTTGACGATAGCGATGAGCTGACCGGCGGCAGATTCCGTATCGTAACCGAGGAATTCCGTTGCGCCATGTTCGTCGCGCAGTTCGAGCCAAATTTCTTGAGTGCTCGTATCGCCGGAGCCTTTCCATGCAGCACGCGCGCGAGCTTTCTGCTCTGCCATCGCCGAATCAAAACCATCCGTATCAACGCTCATGCCTTGGCCACGTAAAATATCTTGGGTTAGATCGATAGGGAAACCGTATGTATCGTAAAGTTTGAAGGCGGCACTGCCTGCAAGTTTATCGCCTTTTGAAAGGCTGGTCGTTTCTTCTTCCAGAAGTTTCAAGCCTCGGCCTAATGTTTCGCGGAATCGTTCTTCTTCTAGGCGAAGGTTTTCAGTGATGGTCGCTTGTGCGCGGCCAAGTTCGGGGTAAGAAACACCCATTTCGTTAATCAAGTTAGGCACAAGGCGGTGCATTAGCGGCTCTTTTGCTCCCAAAATATGCGCATGACGCATAGCACGGCGCATGATGCGGCGAAGTACATAGCCCCGGCCCTCGTTGCTTGGTAATACCCCATCCGCCATCAAGAAACAGCTCGTACGTAAGTGATCGGCAATCACACGATGGCTGGCAAGTTGGTCGCCTTGCGCTTTAACTGAAGTGAGTTCTTCCGATGCAGCGATGAGGTTGAGGAATAAATCTGTTTCATAATTATCGTGCTTGCCTTGGAGTAGGGCGGTGATTCGCTCGAGGCCCATGCCTGTATCAATTGAAGGTTTAGGCAGTGGATTATCCACACCATCGGCTTGGCGATTATATTGCATGAAAACGAGATTCCATATTTCGATGAAACGATCACCATCTTCATCAGGGCTGCCTGGAGGGCCGCCTGGGATGTGATCGCCATGGTCGTAGAAAAGCTCCGAACATGGGCCGCAAGGGCCGGTATCACCTGCTTGCCAAAAATTATCTTTGGTCGCGATTTTGATGATGCGATCGTCGGATAAGCCAGCAATCTTTTTCCATAAGTTAATGGCTTCATCATCCGTATGGTAAACGGTGACGAGCATTTTACTTTTATCGAGGCCGAAGACATTGGTGGTTAGGTCCCAGCAATAATGGATCGCTTCCTCTTTAAAATAATCCCCGAAGGAAAAATTTCCGAGCATTTCAAAGAACGTATGATGGCGGGCCGTATAGCCTACATTATCAAGGTCATTATGCTTTCCGCCGGCGCGCACACATTTTTGACTGCTTGTGACGCGGGGTGCAGGTGGTTTTTCTAAGCCCGTAAAGATGTTTTTAAACGGCACCATTCCTGCGGCCGTAAACATCAGAGTCGGGTCTGACTGCGGCACGAGGGGGGCGGAAGGCAGAAGCAAGTGATCCTGCTTCTCAAAATAGCTCAAGAACTGAGCACGAACATCATTCATCGTAGGCATGAGATTGATTTAAAGAGTTTCGTCTCTCTGCGCAATACGCAAGTTAGGGATTGAATTTAGAATAAGAGAGGTTACATAGAAGGCATGAATATAATTTATACACTTATTACTCTTGTCTTGCTGACTGCATGTGGTGAAAATGTACCTAAGGGCGCTCCACCATGGAAAGATACGGATAAACATCTTAGTTGTCAGCAGTTGTTGCTGGAAATGAATGATGCGGAGTTCTGGAATAAAGTGGCGCAAAGTAAAAAGGAGATGGATGTTTCGGACTTCCTATGGCCTCCAGGATATATAGGGACGCGCTCGAGTGCTCAAGATGCGATCGCTGCGACGAACGCGCGTCTGGGGAATTTGCAAAACATCTACGGTATTAAAGGGTGTAGTAATCCTTACTCAGGAATGAACTTACCGCCACGTCGTTAGGTAACCCCTAAGTTTCAGATTAAATCTAAGAAGGTGAAGCGATCGCGTGTGAAGCGGGCAAGAGTAATGGCATTTTGATACTTTGTTGCTGCCCAACCAATGGCTTCGGAGTTTACAGGGCAGCCTGCTGTTTCAAGGACTTCTTGTAAACGATCAGAAGGTAAAAGAACTTTGCGGATCTCTGCTGCAATAGTTGGCCATTCGTTGGCGAGCTTGGTGCTCAGCGTTGCGACTTTTTCACTATCGGGTAGCTTCGCGTAAAACTGCTTCTGCGCTTGCTTGTGTAGCGAGAGCGGTAAATTTCCGAAACCATCTAATTCGCCAATGCTAACGGAATTTTTGGCGAGGAGTGCTTCCTGCCGTTTCGCCATAGTGAGGCTGGTAATGGAAATATGCTCGCCATGATAACTATGCGGTAAGTTGGGATGAAGCATTTCCATCGTATGAGCGATCATATGTTCTGCCTGCGATGCCGGGGCCGATGAGCCACACTCACGCATGGCAATACCGGAGAGTAACAGCGCTTCTATGAGCGCTCGGTCATCATCTGGGTTATCTAATAAGCGGTTTTCAGAGTCTGCCATCCACTCGAAATAAAGGGGCTCGTAAGGTGTATCTAATATGAGGTGCGATAATAGCCAATCAGCTTGCACCGTGCTGCGGCAGAGCGTGTCACCAATCCCAGCTTGTATGAGGCGTTTAGGGGCGGTGTTTAGGATGTCTAAATCACAAATAACCGTGGTGGGAGCGTGGGCGGTCAGTGTTTTTTTGTAACCGTCAACCGTGATGGAGGCGTTGCCAGAGACATAACCGTTCATTGAAGGTGCCGTCGCAATGACGCTGTAAGGCTTGCTTTCAAGACTGCTGGCATATTTGCACAGGTCGTTCAATGTACCGCTACCGACGGCAATTAATACATCTGCAGAGGCGGTGTGTTGGCGAACCAGCTCAACGGTTTTATCATCAGCTTTGGGAGGCTCAGGGAACTCCATAATTGTTGCGCCCGCTGGTAATAATGCCTTGGCGGCGGTAATCGTATTGGCATCACCGACAAAATGTAAATTACCCGAATGGGCTGCTAATAGGAGGTCGCCACAATTATCCCCAACTTTTGCGAGGGTAATACCGTAATTGGCGAAGTCAGGTTTTGCCTTTTGTGTCATAGGTGGTTACAACTACCCGATAATAAAAATAAAAAACAGTGGGGAGAGTGTCATGCGGACTCTTTTTTTAAGTCTAGTATCTGCAATCTTGTTGGCTGGATGCGCGAATGCAGCGACTCAGTCGGTAGAATCGTGGCTGGATGGCGTTAAGCGCGATGCCGCCGCTAAAGGCATTTCCGCTAACACCGTCAATGCGGCGTTACGTGGCTTTACGCCAAATGCAAAAATCATCCGTTTAGATCGAAAGCAGCCTGAAGGGACGCTTAGTTTTGCGCAATATATGAAGCGCGTCGTGCCAGCCTCGCGCGTCAATCAAGGGCGTAAAATGTACCGTAAGCATAGAGTCTTGCTCGATAAAATTGGTGCTGAGTTTGGCGTGCAGCCTCGCTTTATCGTTGCGCTTTGGGGGATTGAAACCAATTATGGCGGCAATACAGGCGGCTTTAATATCATTCCGGCACTCGCAACCTTGGCCTATGATGGCCGCCGTGCCGAGTTCTTCCGTAAGGAAATGATGCAGGCATTACAAATTGTTGATGCCGGGCATATTCCGCTCGCGAAATTTAAAGGATCATGGGCAGGGGCAATGGGGCAATCGCAATTTATGCCGAGCAGCTTCCTTGCTTATGCGCATGATTATAATGGCGATGGCCGTAAAGATATCTGGACGACGCAAGGCGATGTATTCGCCTCAATCGCGAAATATCTCAGTAAATCAGGCTGGAATGATGATGAGACATGGGGGCGTGAAGTCCGCTTGCCGAGTGGCTTTAATCAGAAGCTCGCCTCTCGTAAAATCAAAAAGCCGTTGAGCTATTGGGCGCGCATGGGTGTCACCAAGGCTGATGGCTCATCTTTGCCGGCGCGTGATGTGCGTGCAAGTGTGGTCTATCCCGGTAAGGATGGCGAGGAATCGTACATCACTTACGGCAATTACGATGTGATTATGAAATGGAACCGTTCAACGTATTTCGCGACTGCTGTCGGTACGTTGGCTGATGCAATAGGACGTTAAAATGAAAATTATATTAGTCTCAATTCTCGCGATGACCCTTGCTGCTTGTACGAGCGGCCCTGAGGATGTCTCGCATTACCCGAAAGTACCTTATAAAGCGAAAGTCGGTAAGCCTTATAAAATTATGGGGAAATGGTATTCGCCGCGTTACGATCCTACCTATGAGCAAACCGGTATTGCAAGCTGGTATGGCCCAGGATTCCATGGTCGCAAAACTGCGACAGGTGAGCGTTATGACCAAAATGCGTGGACAGCAGCGCATACGACTTTGCCGATGCCATCGATCGTTCGTGTGACGAATTTGGAAAATGGCCGTGCGATGAACCTGCGTGTGAATGACCGCGGGCCATTTCACCCGGGGCGTATTATTGATCTCTCGAAAGCGGCTTCTAAGAAACTTGGCGTGATTGAGCATGGCGTGGCCAAAGTAAAGGTGACGTATCTGCAGGCCGAAACAGAAGAATATATGAAAAGCTGCGGTAAGCGTGGGGATGAACTCAAATATTCCGAGGGGTTCAGCGCATATAACGGCATGATGATCGCGAAAGCTAAACCGATTGTGCAGGATATAAAGTCGATTGCTATCGAGCGTGTCGGTAAGCGAACGTCAGCGCCGATGAAATCGGTTTCAATTGCTTCATTGCCTGATATTACGCCTAAAGAGGTGAAGTCTTATCAAGCCCCTTGGTTGGTACAGGTGGCGTCTTATGCGGACACCGTTAATGCGCAAAATATGATGAGTAAGTTGAGTTCTCTGGGAAAACCGTTAGTGCAAGAAATTGCGGTAAAAGGGCAACCTTATTACCGTGTGCTTCTTAAGCCTACTTCAAATAAAACGAGCCAATTCGGCTTGCTATCGCAGTTGAAAAACCGTT
Source organism: Rickettsiales bacterium (assembly GCA_029252805.1). Lineage (NCBI taxonomy): Bacteria > Pseudomonadati > Pseudomonadota > Alphaproteobacteria > Rickettsiales > Rickettsiales bacterium. The sequence goes on along the minus strand of JAQXAR010000014.1, from coordinate 58,375 downwards.
TTGGCATTAGCGATGCGAAAGTGATTAAACAATGAAGTTTCTATTAGCTTTTTTACTCCTGTCCTTTAGCGCGCAAGCGGGGTTTGAAACGCCTGCTAAACAAGCGATGCTCTATGATGCAACGACCAGCACGATCTTGTTTAGCAAAGATGCAGATAAGCGTATGGGCCCCTCATCCATGAGTAAGATGATGACGGTTTATATCGTGCTGGAGAAGCTAAAGTCGGGCGAATTAAAATTGACTGATACCTTCCATGTTTCTGAAAAATCATGGAAAAAAGGCGGCTCTAAAATGTTCGTCAAGCTGGGTGAGAAGATTACGGTGCAAGATTTGCTGCGTGGGATCATCATCCAATCCGGTAACGATGCCTGTATCGTCGTGGCAGAAGGTATTGCCGGAACGGAAAAAGCGTTTGCGGAAATTATGAATGTCAAAGCGCGTCAATTAGGGCTAACGGGAAGTCACTTCGCGAATGCAACGGGCTGGCCGGATCCACAACATTACATGACCTCGCGTGATTTGGTAAAATTGGCTGAAGCGCTGATTCGCGACTTTCCAAATAGCTATCATTATTGGGGCGAGAAAGAATTTACCTATTCCGATATTACGCAACCAAATCGCAATGCTCTGCTGGGCGAGCTCGGGGTGGATGGCATCAAAACCGGCCATACGGATGCTGCAGGTTACGGTATTGCCACATCCGGCGAGATGGCAGGGCGCCGCCTCATCAGTGTTGTAAATGGCTTGGATAGTAAAAAGGGACGTATTTCCGCCTCGCGCGAGTTGCTGACCTACGGCTTTAAACAGTTTGAAGCAGTGCAGCTTTTTGCCAAAGGCAAGGCATTGGAAGAAGCGAAAATATGGTACGGTTCGCAAGAGACGGTGGGTTTAAAAGTTGAAAAACCTTTGTTAATTACCCTACCAAAATATGATAAATCAGACGTAAAAATGAGTGCTAACTTTGTCGAACCGGTTATTGCGCCGGTGCAAAAAGGACAAAAACTTGGTGTCTTGAAGTTTGAGGCAAAAGGCATGGAGCCGATTAATTTGCCTCTTGTGGCGACAGAATCAGTTGCGAAACAATCGCTGCTAGAGCGATTATTGCCAACCTTGCGCTATCGTTTATTTGGAGAAAAATAATGCCAGATCGCGGCCGATTTATCAGTTTTGAAGGCGGGGAGGGGTGCGGAAAGTCCACGCAGGTTAAGCTGCTTTCTGGAGCGCTTACGGAGCGGGGTATCGAGCATATTGTCACGCGTGAACCCGGTGGTACGCCGTTGGCAGAGCGTATTCGCCCGCTCTTGGTGGAAGCGCAATCGACGCAAGAAGACTGGAATCCATTGGCTGAGACATTATTGTTTTTAGCCGCACGAGTGCAGCATGTGCAGGAGAAAATCAAACCCGCACTGGCGGCAGGGCAGTGGGTGATCTGTGACCGTTTTACGGATTCAACCTTAGTGTATCAAGGGGTTGGTAAGGGTTTGGGGATTGAGTATTTGCAGAATTTGCAACAACAGCTCTTGCCGGATTTTGCACCGGATAAAACCGTACTCCTCGATATTTCTCCGCAAGAGGGTTTAGCGCGTGCCGCAAGCCGTGCCGAAGGCGAAGATAGATTCGAAAAGTTAGCGATAAGTTTTCACCAAAAATTACGTGAAGGCTTTTTAAAACTTGCACAAGCGGAGCATTTCAGCACGATCGATGCGACGCAAACGATTGATCAGGTGCAAGCACAAGTGTTGGAGGCAGTATTATGAGTGAGAAAATATCACCCATCATAGGTCATGAAGATGCGCAGGCGCAACTTGCCGGTCTGATGAAGCAGGGGAAGCTTCCGCATGCGATTCTCCTTTCAGGCCCGCGTGGGATCGGTAAGGCTGCTTTGGCCGATACGATCGCTCGCTGTTTACTAACGGGCGAGGCTGTAGCAGAAGACACTGGCGGTTTGTTTGGTGAGGAGCTGCCGACGGACGCCCCTGCACGTTTGTGCTATGATCCGCAACATTCTGCGATTGCGCGGATGGAGGCGGGCGGCCACGGCAATATTAAAATCGTAGAGCCATTGCGTGATGAGAAAAAGAAGATGTCTTTCACCACGATCAATATTGATCAAGTGCGTGATGTGATTGGGTTTATGCATCTTAGTACGTCTGAGGCTGGCTGGCGTGTGGTGATTGTTGACCCCGCAGATGGCCTCAATCGCAATGCCGAAAATGCATTGTTGAAAGTTCTTGAAGAGCCACCGGAGAAAACGGTACTTATGCTGATTACGCATCAACCGGATAGGCTGTTACCCACCACACGTTCACGCTGTCGTGAGGTGAGGCTTCAGCCTCCAACCACACAGCAAGTCGTCGAGATTTTAGCAAATCAAAAAGTAAACGTCTCGCTAGAACAACAAGAATGGTTGATGCAGCTCGCGCCGATCTCGGCTGGGCAGTGGGATCGTTATTTGAAGTTTGAGGCAGAAAATATCTATTACGAGTGGTTAGAGTTACTTGTGGATTCTGACAGTGCTGCCATCCAAAGCCTAGCAACGAAATTTGCAAAACTTGAGCCAGAAGCATGGCAGATGGCGGGTGACCTGCTGTTATGTGTGCTACATCGCTTATCGCTTTACGCGCAAGGGCAGCTAGAATTGCTGCCGCGTGAGGAAGAAACAATTCCGGCTCTCGTGCAACGTTACGATGCGGAGCATTGGCTGGATGTGTGGCAAGAAGCCGCTCAATGGTGGCCGCAAACGACCGGCGGTAATTACGATAAGAAACAAGTCTTACAAAGCCTGTTGTTTCAAGCGTCATCTGGCGCTAAAACCGCTGCATGATAGCTGATTCCAAAACCCCCTTTTATATTACGACTCCGATTTATTATGTGAATGATGCGCCGCATATTGGCCATGCTTACACCACCATTGCTTGCGATGTGATGGCGCGCTTTATGCAGCTGAACGGGCACGAAATTTTTTTCCTGACGGGCACGGATGAGCACGGTCAGAAGGTCGCGAAATCAGCGGAGAAGGCTGGCGTAACGCCTCAAGAGATTTGTGATAAAAATTCGCAATATTTCCGTAACTTAGTGGCGACAGGTGATAATTTGCTTAACGCGTCAAATAACGACTTTGTTCGCACTACGGAGGCTCGTCACAAGCAAACCGCTCAAGAGCTCTGGAAACGTATCGAGGCGAATGGCTATATCTATAAGGATAATTATGGTGGCTGGTATGCCGTGCGTGATGAAGCCTATTATGCGGAAGCAGAGCTGATTACCAAAGACGGTAAGAAAGTGGCGCCGACAGGTGCGGAAGTCGAATGGGTGGAAGAGGAAAGTTACTTTTTCAAACTCTCCGCTTTTGAAGGTAAGTTGTTGGAACTCTATGGTGAGGGTAGCTTTGTTTCGCCAGATTCACGTCTGAATGAGGTAAAGAGTTTCGTCAAAGGCGGTTTGCGTGACCTTTCTATTTCACGCACAAGTTTCGACTGGGGAGTTCCAGTGCCAGACGATGAGAACCATGTAATGTACGTGTGGATCGATGCGCTGACTAATTACCTGACGGCACTTGGCTGGCCTGATTCTGACAATTACCAGAAGTTCTGGGCAGAGAATCCCCCCGTGCATGTGGTGGGTAAAGACATCTTGCGTTTTCATGCAGTGTACTGGCCTGCTTTCCTTATGGCCGCAGAACTACCTGTTCCTAAGCAGGTGCTCGCTCATGGCTGGTGGACGATTGAAGGCGAGAAGATGAGCAAATCTATCGGTAATGTACTCTCACCTGCTGAGATGATTGAGAAAGCCGGTGGCGTCGATCAGTTGCGCTATTTCATGTTAAAAGCCATGCCTTTTGGCAATGATGGTGATTTTAGTCAGGAACGCATGATTGAAGTGATTAATGCAGATTTAGCAAATAATATCGGTAACTTGGCGCAACGTTCGCTTTCGATGATTCAGAAAAATTGTGACGCAAAAGTGCCTACTTATGTCGGTAAACAAGAAGAGCTGATGGGCAAGCTCTATAGCAAAAACCGTGAAGATTACCTCCAAGCGATGCAAGAGTTTCGTTATAATGACGCTTTGCTTGCGCTGTCAGATTCCGCACATGTTATGAATCATTATTTCGCCGATAACGCGCCGTGGGTTCTGAGGAAAACGGACCCTGAGAAAATGGCGGAGGTTCTACATTATACGGTAGAGGGTATCCGCTGTGTCGCCATTTTGCTGCAGCCATTCTGCCCGGAAGCATCCGCTAAAATTCTCGATCAGCTAGCCGTGCCTGAAGATGAACGAGGCTTCGAACATTTAAGCGATCAATTCGCGCTTAAAGTAGGAACTGATTTGCCTAAACCAGAGGGCGTGTTCCCGCGCTTGCAAGTGGCAGAGAAGGTGGCGTAAGCATGCTTATCGTCGACTCTCATTGCCATTTGAACTTCTCTGATTTTGAGGAGGATTTTGATGCGGTATTGGCGAATGCGGCTGAGGCGGAGGTGGGCTTGTTGCAAACCATCTGCACGCGCATGAGTGAGTTTGAAACGATCCATAAAATAGCGCTAGATCATGAGCAAATTTATTGTTCGGTTGGGGTGCATCCTTGCAATGTACAGGAAGCGCCTTTAGTTACGCTAGGCGAGCTCGTGGAGGCTGCCGATAAGCCGAAGGTGATTGGGCTGGGTGAAACGGGACTGGATTACTTCCATTCCATCGACCATGTGAGCCTGCAGAAAGAAAGTTTCCGTATTCATATCGAAGCGAGCCGCCAAACGGGACTGCCCGTAATCATCCATTGCCGTGATGCAGAGGAAGATACGGTTGCGATTCTGAAAGAAGAGAAAGCCAAAGGTGATTTCAAAGCGCTCATCCATTGTTTTACCGGCACGAAATGGCTGGCAGATGAAGTGCTTAAGCTGGGCTTAACGATCTCGCTGTCTGGTATTTTGACGTTCAAAAATGCGAAAGAAATTCAAGCCATCGCAAAAGACTTGCCGCTGGATAAGGTGTTGGTGGAAACTGATGCGCCGTATCTCGCGCCGATGCCGCATCGTGGGAAGCGCAATGAACCTGCCTATACGCGCCATACTTGCGAATATTTAGCGCAATTGAAAGAGGTTTCATTGGAAGCTGCTGCTGCGCAAACCACTGAGAATTTCTTTAGACTCTTCGATAAGGCGCCGCAGCCTTAAGCGGCAGTGACTAATTGTTAGTGGTGTTATTGCGCCAGCTATACATGAGGCGATCCATCAGTGCGAGCATGACGCCTGACGTGATGAAGATAACATGAATAATCACCATCCAGCGGATGATCTTTTCATCATATTTCGCAACATCCATAAATACTTTGAGTAAGTGAATGCTTGAGATGGCGATGATTGACGCGACAAGCTTCATCTTCAGACCAGAAAAATCGACTTTTCCTTGCCATGCTGGGCGATCTTTATGGTCGTCAATATCGAACTTTGAGACAAAATTTTCATAACCTGAGAAAGTCACGATAATCACAAGATTGGCGGCCAGTGTAAGGTCAATCAGGGTGAGGACGGCAAGGATTGTATCATTTGTGCTAATGGTAGCAAGCTGCGAGAAAAAGCCGATAAACTCATGCACAAAACTGTTCATTAACAGTAGAAGCGAACCAACAAGGCCAATATAAAACGGAGTTAGCAACCAACGGCTGGCAAATAAGCCAGTTTCCGTTACGCGTTCGAGATCATTTCCTAAAGACATACTCACTGATTGGCTTAAAATGTAAAAGAGCGCAAGTAAGATCTGCGTTGGAAGAGTATCTATCCAAAAATAAGTGAAGCAGGTGTTATCTAGCTCGCTTTTGCACGGTGATATTCGCCGGTTCCTGTGGTGTAGATCTTATCTTTTTCGAGGGTTTGCTCTGGGCGGTAAACTGGCTGAGGGGCTAGTTCTTGATAGATTTTTTTGAAATCAGGTTTAGTCGCTTCAAACAGCTGTTCAAAATGATCAATCACCCAATAACTCTCTTGGTAATCACTAATAATGAAATCGGTTTGCATCATACGCTTCATATCAAAAGCGATCCGGTTGGGCGACGGGCTATCGATACTGAAGACCACTTCGCCAGGGGAGGAGAGAATACCTGCACCGTAAATTTTGGTTTGATTTGCTTCACGCATGAGGCCGAACTCGACCGTATACCAGTAGAGGCGGGTCAGGTTTTCGAGTGATTTCTCATCGCCAATGCGTAGTGCCCGACAGCCGCCGCGTCCAAAGGCAGAGAGATACTGACCGAATATCGGGTTCATGAGGAGCGGGACATGGCCGAATAAGTCATGAAATAAGTCAGGCTCTTGCAGGTAATCGATCCTATCCTTAGGGCGCATCCAATGCGTGACAGGGAAGGCCTTCGTCGCCAGATGCGTAAAGAAGCTATGCGCGGGGATTAAGCCGGGAACGGGGACTAACTCCCAACCTGTCGCGGCATAGAGTTTCTCATTAATCGCGTCGAAATGCGGGATTTCATCGCCAGTAATAGGCATGTCTTCCAGCGCATCGAGATAGGTTTGGCAGGCATATTTAGGCATCAGTTCCATCTGACGCTTATATAAAAAGCGCCAAACGTCTTGATCTTCTGGCGTATACCGCTCGTAATATTGGTCTGGAATACTGAAATCAGCCTTCATCTGCGGATAATCCGGGTATTCATAAACGTATTCTTCGGTTCCCATAGGTGCCTCACTCGTAAGATTCGTTTTTTAGATGCTAATACAAAATACCTCAAAGGTGAAATGATATTTGGCAGTCTAGGTTTAACGGTGTGTTAAATGAGCCTTAAGCAACACGAAGAATCGCATGTTTCTTTTTTCCAGCAGAGAGTTTGGCATAGCCGTCACCGGTAAGGGCAGAGTTGTTTACCGCGAACATCTCATTCTCCACTTTCTCGTCATTTAACTTCGCACCGCCACCTTGAATTAAACGGCGCGCCTCTTTGCCGGATGAGGCTAGCCCAGCCATGTGCCATAGTTTGAAAGCGGGGATGCCTTCGGCGAGTTCTGATGCACTAACCGTGAATTCTGGTAAGTCATCACCCACAGTGCCTTGTTCAAAGGTTTTCTGTGCGGTTTCGGCGGCGAGTTTAGCTGCGTCTTCGCCATGTAGGAGTGTCGTCGCTGCATTAGCGAGGAGTTTCTTGGCTTCGTTAATCTCAGCGCCTTGCATAGCTCCGAGCTTGGCAATTTCATCCATCGGCATATCAGTGAAGAATTTGAGGAAACGGCCCACATCGGCATCTTCGGTATTACGCCAGAACTGCCAGTAATCATAAGGCGAGAGCATCTCTGGGTTTAGCCATACTGCGCCGGCGGCTGTCTTACCCATCTTTGTACCGGATGAAGTGGTGATAAGCGGGGTGGTTAGGCCGAATAGCTTGGTCGTTTCTTCACCTTTGGCGGAGCTGATGTGGCGATTTAGATCGGTGCCCTGAGTAATATTCCCCCATTGATCCGAGCCACCAATTTGCAAACGGCAATCGTATTTATCAGCCAGTACGGTAAAGTCATAAGCTTGAAAAACCATGTAGTTGAACTCTAGGAAACTTAGATTTTGCTCACGTTCCAGGCGTAAGTTGACGCTATCCATGCTCAACATGCGGTTGACTGAGAAGTGACGCCCTACATCGCGCAGGAAGGTTGGATAGTTCAGTTTATCAATCCACTCGGCGTTATCGACTAACTCGGCATTATCGAAATTAATGAAGCTTTCAAAGTTTTGACGGATGCCTTGTTTGTTCGCTTCAATCGCGGCGTCATCAAGGAGTTTGCGGGATTCATCTTTACCGGAAGGGTCGCCGATCTTGGTAGTACCGCCGCCGAGTAAGATAATCGGCTTATGGCCGCATTGTTGAAACCAGCGTAGTGTCATAATTTGCAATAGGCTGCCTACGTGAAGGCTGTTTGCCGTGCAGTCAAAGCCGATATAGCAGACGCCGCTCGTGCCGTTCTTCTCATGCTCGGTGAGGTAGGCATCAAGGCCACTCTCATCGGTTTGCTGATGGATAAAACCGCGCTCAAACAGCGTGCTTAAAAATTTGGATTGGAATGTCATAGCCCCTGTTGTACTCACATGGGAGGAGATTGCAATATGAACGATACGCCAATATGGGCCATTGGCCTCATGAGTGGAAGCTCGCTAGACGGAATTGATGTCGCGGCGATTCTAAGCGATGGCGAATCGGTATTGGAGCAAGGGCCGTCTTTGACGCTGCCTTACGATGCTGAAATGCAAAAGCGGTTGCACCGTGGCGTCTACCGTGAATCGCCCGATAGAGGCTTGTTAGAGCGTGATATAACCTTGTTACACGCGGAGGCGGTCAATCAATTGCTCGCCGATTTTGATAAGCCGGTTGAGGTGATCGGCTTTCACGGGCAGACGATCGATCACCGTCCTACAGATGGCGTTTCTATCCAAATTGGTAACGGTGCGCTGCTGGCTGAGAAAACCGGTATTACGGTCGTAAATGATTTTCGCAGTGCTGATATTGCCGCAGGTGGGCAGGGTGCTCCGCTTGTACCGCTCTTTCATGCGGCATTAGCACGTGATTTACCGAAGCCACTCGCGGTTATCAATATCGGAGGTATCGCCAATATTAGCTGGTTGAACGAAGATGGCCGCATTAGCGCCTTTGATACGGGGCCGGGAAATGTGTTGTTGAACGACTGGGTAAAACAACATCGTGACGATATGCAATGCGATGAGGGCGGCGCTTTCGCGGCTGCCGGTAAGGTGGATGAGGCGCTGTTAGATTATTACTTAAGTCACCCGTATTTCGAGCAAGCCTATCCAAAATCATTGGATCGCAATGCGTTCTCGCTGTCTCCGATTGAACATTTATCGTTGGAAGAGGGTGCCGCAACGCTCACTGCCTTTACAGCGCGTAGTATCGCCCTTGCTGCGCAATATTTCCCTGATATGCCAAAGCAATGGATATTCTGCGGCGGCGGGTGCCATAACAAAACGATGGTTGAAAAGCTGCGTAAACATTGCGGCAATGTAGTACTCGCTAGCGAATTAGGTTGGGATAATGACGGATTAGAAGCGCAGGCCTTTGCTTATTTTGCCGTTCGAGCTCTCCAGCGCAAACCACTGACTTTCCCTGAAACAACCGGTGCAACGCATCCTGTTTCTGGCGGCGCGGTGTATTTCATTTCTTGAGGGTTCAAGCACTCAGTAGCTTATAGTTACCTAAGAATGTCTCGATAAGCGTTTCAACCGGAGCCGCATCAAGCAATGCAAGTTTGCCATTCATGCTGAGGCTGCAAATACCATGAATAGAGGCCCAGAGCACTTTTGCATGGGTGCTGGCTTCTTGCGGATTGCAGGTTGGTTTGGCTAATAATAGGCTCTCAATAACGCCAAATAGCGCGCCGGTCTTGTCCTGATACCAGCTGGGGAGGTCGTCTTTGCTAATGTCATGCTCGAATACAGAATTCCATAAATGATATTCCTGTTTGGCGAATGCCAAGTAGCTAAAGGATAGTAAACGGATTGCCTCTTCTAGGGTAGGGGCTTGGGTAAGCTCGCTTGAGAGTTGGGCGATGTTGTGGGTCATGACATCAAGCGTGGCCGCATTAATATGGACCACAATATCGTCATGGTTTTGAAAAACGTTATAGAGCGTGCCGACCGTGTAGCCGATAGCCGTTGCTAGTTTGCGGGCGCTCAGTTCCTTTAAGCCATGTTCTCTGATGATCTCGACTCCTTTGAGGATCGCCATTTGCTTGATTTCATCACGTGAATGATCGCTTCGTCGAGCCATAATAAACACCGTTCATAATTATTATTGATCAGTGTTCAATAATATGCTATTATTTCTCTAATGCAAGTGTTTTAGGAGGACATAATGATAAAAAAAGAAGACAAAGAAATAACAACGGCAGGCAAGGGCTTCAGCGCTCTTCTGATATTACAGTTCCTAGGATCCTTGAACGATAACTTCTTCCGAAGTGCTTTGGCGGTGCTGATTGTTTATTACGGATCAGCCAATCCAGAGGCGAGCTTGAGTGCACCGGTATTAATCGCATTATGTTCGATGTTACTGGTGCTTCCATTTCCGTTTATTTCAACCATTTCAGGGCAGTTGGCAGATAAGATGGATAAGGCAAAACTCATTATAAACATAAAGTTAGCGGAATGTTTGATTATGTCGCTGGGCTGCTACGCATTCTATATGGAGAATATTACCTTGCTGATCTTCACTTTGGCGTTGAGCGGCGTACAATCTGCTTTTTTTGGCCCTGTGAAATACAGCATTATCGCAGATTTAGTGGGCGAGGATCGCCTAGTTTCTGCCAATGGAAAAGTATCTGCGACCACTTATCTTTCCGTTTTGTTAGGGTTAACGTTGGGCGGCTTAGTTTATGAGTTTGATTATGCTTCTCAAATTGCAGGATTCGCCGTTATAGGTGCTGCTCTATTAGGCTTGATTGCCAGCTTTTTTATTCCGGCCATTGCTGTTGCAGATTCAGATAAGCGAGTGAGCTATAATATTATAGAAGAAGCCCTATCGGTCACCCTTGCTGCATTTGAAAATCGTCAGGTTTATTATGCGATTTTGGGGCTCTCATGGTTTATCGCTGTATCTGCTATTATGATGTCTCAATTCCCTGTTTATGCCAAATGGGTGGGCGCGGATAACGAAGTTTACACCCTCTTCTTATCGGTCTTTACGGTGGGGGTCTCACTCGGTTCGCTGGCTTGTCGCTATGTTTTGAAAGATAAAGTGACCGCAATTTACGCTCCGCTATCCGCTTTGGCGATGAGCCTGTTTATTGGCCTTATGATGTGGCAATCCACGCCGATGCATGAGGTCGAAGTGCTGATGGGTATCGACGCATTTCTAGCGGTTGGCGGTAACCTTTATTTACTGCTCTGGATGTTTTTCACTGCCTTTGCCGGTGGGATCTATGTCGTGCCTTTTTATACATTGATTCAAGCCAGAGTAGGTCGCAAGGAACGTTCGCGTATTATTGCGGCCCGAAATATTATCAACTCCGCCTTTATTGTGACGGCGATGTTGCTAGCGGTGTTGCTACTGGAGATGGGTTTAGATGTGGTGGCTCTCTTTACGGCTTTAGCTTGTGTTAACGGAGTGGTTGTCATCTTATTGGTGCTAAAATTACCAGATTGCGCGCCGAAACTAGCGCAGTTTATCGAATGGAAAAAGGGAGCCAGTTATGTCGCAAAGTAAGTTATTTGATATTCGCCATAAGTTTGAATCATTAGGCTATTCTTTGGCCGGGCTAGCGATTGCAACGAAAGAGGAGGTCTCCTTTCAGCAGGAATTGCTGCTAAGCGCCCTTCTGATTCCTCTAGCATTATTCGCTTTCGATATTACGGGTGTAGAAAAAGCACTCTTGGTGGGGAGCATTTTTCTCATCCTCATCACAGAGCTTCTCAATACGGCGGTTGAGGCTACGATTGATCGGATATCAGATGAGAAACATCCGCTCTCGAAGAAGGCAAAAGACACAGGCAGTGCTGCCGTATTGCTGGCGCTGCTAAATGCTCTCATAATCTGGTGTTTAATACTACTCGCGCGGTAATTGACGGCGACGCTTATCAGGCGGCTGACGACGGCCCGTAAACTCAGCGCGACGACCTGTCATATATTCGTGAACGACGCTGTTCAGCTCGTCTAGCTGATTACGGAAATAGTGATCTGCACCATTGACTTCCGCATAATCAATCACGCGACCTTTTTGCGTAATCACTTTTTCTTTCAGCTTGATCACATCATCATGCGGCACGATTTCATCGCGATTACCTTGAACGATAAGGCCCGATGATGGGCATGGCGCCAAGAATGAGAAATCATAGAGATTCGCCGGAGGGGCAACGGTGAGGAAGCCTTCAATCTCTGGGCGACGCATTAGTAGTTGCATCGCAATCCAAGCACCGAATGAGAATCCGCCAATCCAGCAAGTCGAAGCTTCTGGATTTTGCTGTTGAAGCCAATCTAGCGCAGATGCAGCATCAGACAATTCGCCGATACCTTCATCGTACGTGCCTTGTGAGCGGCCAACGCCACGGAAGTTGAAGCGCATCACCGAGAAACCATGGCGTACAAACGCGTGGTACAGGTGATAAACGATTTTGTTATTCATCGTTCCGCCGTAAAGCGGGTGGGGGTGAAGCACGAGCGCAATAGGCGCTCCAGGCTGTTCAGCGTGGTGATAACGAGCTTCGATGCGGCCTTCAGGGCCGGGGATGATAATATCAGGCATGTAGGGTACGACTCAGAATAGTTGACCTTTAAAGTAAGGTTTTGCTGGGTTTTTCACCAATTTTGTGGTAAATGGCCGCAACAACTCCTTAAACAAGAGGGTTAATTAACGGAAGTGGATAGTTTTTGCAATGTTTAAGCGCATAAAATCAGATATTAAAGCCATCTTTGAGCGTGACCCTGCGGCACGATCGACTCTAGAGGTAGTTTTATGCTATCCGGGTTTTCAGGCTTTGCAGATTTACCGTGTGTCAAACTGGCTGTGGAAGCAGAAGCTGTTCCTGCTTGGTCGCTTAGTGTCGCATATTGGCCGATTAATCACGGCGATTGAGATTCATCCGGGGGCGACCATTGGTGAACGTTTCTTCGTAGATCACGGTTTTGGAACGGTGATTGGCGAAACGGCAATCATTGGCGACGATGTGACACTCTATCATGATGTTACTCTAGGCGGTGTCGCACCAAGTGGTGATGATCGCGGTAAACAGCGTCATCCGATTATTGAAAATAATGTCATTGTGGGTGCCGGCGCTCAGCTGCTTGGCCCGATCACCATTGGTGAAGGTTCGCGCATTGGCTCAAACGCGGTTGTTGTGCGCGATGTTGAAGCTGAGGCAGTTATGGTGGGCGTTCCTGCTCATTCCGTCACCGCCCGCAAACAGGAAAAAGGCGAAGGTTTCGATGCTTATTGTGTTGCAGCGGGTGATGATGATCCGCTCATTAAGTCTATCCGTGAAATGCACGTGGAAATTCGTGGCTTACAACAGCGTCTGCAGCAACTAGAAAATATGTTGGGTGATAGCGATATTGAAACTATCAACCGTTGGGAAATACATTAAAAGATGATTCTAACGACCAAAGCAAGGTATGCCGTTATGGCGATGGTAGATTTAGCGCTCGCTGAATTAGAGAAGCCGCAAAGCTTGCCTGATATTGCTGAACGTCAGGAGTTGCCGCTGTCTTATCTGGAGCAACTCTTTCCTAAACTTCGTAAGGCAGGTTTAGTGAAATCCGTTCGTGGCCCCGGTGGCGGCTATGTGCTGACTAAGGCTGTGAATGACGTGACAATCCTTGCTATCGTTGAAGCGGTTGATGAATCGCTGCAAATGACACGCTGCGATGGTGACCCAAAAAGTGGCTGCATGATCAAAACCTCACGCTGCTTAACCCATTCACTCTGGAAAGGCTTAGGCACACAAATTAGCGAATATTTAGGTAGCGTAACGCTTGGTAGTCTAACGCAAGGCTCGCGCACTCTAGCGCAGTTGAATGAGGAGTGTGCCTAAATGAAGCCTCCCATCTACATGGATTATAACGCCACTTCGCCGGTCTTACCGCAGGTGCGCGAACGGATGGGTGAGCTAGATGCACTACCGCTTAACGCCTCTTCGATCCACGCTATGGGGCGCAAGGCGAAGCAGGTACTTGAAGATTCACGCACGACAATCGCGAATTATATTTCTGCATGGCCAGATGAAGTGATCTTCACGGCAAATGGTACAGAAGCGAATAACCTCGCGCTTAAAGGCATAGAGGGGCGCAGCTTGATGGTGGCTGCGACCGAGCATTCATCGATCATTGAGATTGCGAAAGCAGCGACAGGAACTATGATTCTGCCCGTTGAAGAGAATGGCTTGCTTAATATAGGCACGCTTGAGAAGGCGCTTCAGGGGTGTGAGAGTGCTTTAGTCTCTGTCATGCTGGTCAATAACGAGACAGGCCTTATTCAGCCTATCCGTGAAATTGCGGCACTCGTGCATAAATATGGCGGGCTTATGCATACGGATGCAGTGCAGGCGGTCGGTAAGCTCACTTTTGACTTTACGACGCTAGGCGTCGATATGCTGACCATTGCCGCGCATAAAGTCGGCGGACCTGTCGGCGTGGGTGCGCTTATTGTGAAGAACGACGTGAAGCTCAATTCACAAATGCTGGGGGGCGGACAAGAAAAACGCCGCCGTGCTGGAACTGAGAATATCGCGGCGGTTGCTGGCTTTGCGGCGCTTATCGATAATTTACCTGATCTATCAAATCTTATGCCGTTACGTGAAAAACTAGAGACTGAGATATTTGCGATTTCTCCAACCTCACGCCTGATTTCTAAGGGCGCAGGTAGGGTGGCGAATACGATTTCGATCATTACTCCCAGCTTATCGAGCGAGTTGCAATTGATGCATTTGGATTTAGCAGGAATCTGCGTAAGCGCCGGTTCTGCCTGTTCTTCTGGCCGTATTGAAGCGAGCCATGTGCTGCAAGCGATGGGTTATAGCAAAGAAGAGTCCTCCTCGGCTATCCGTATCTCTATGGGGTGGGCGACGACTGAAGTAGAGCTGGATGCATTTATCGCAGCATGGAGGAAGTTAGTTGAGAACTACTCGCAACCCGCCGTAGCCCTGCCGAAAAGACTTGCATAAGACTTGCAGTTATCACTATAAAGCGCTATAGTCCGACCAAATTAGTAAGGTATTAAAAACACGATGACAAACGTACTTAACATCTCCCGCGAAATGCCCAAATCAGGCGATATTCGTTTCCCAATTTACTTGGATAATCAGGCGACTACGCCAATGGATCCGCGCGTTATGGAAAAAATGATGCCGTACTTCATGGAAAAATTTGGTAATCCGCATTCACGTAGCCACGCTTACGGTTGGGAAACCGAAGCGGCAATTGAAATTGCACGCGAAGAAGTAGCGAAGTTGATTAACGCAAATCCGAAGGAAATCGTATTTACTTCCGGCGCGACCGAATCAAACAACATCGCCATTAAAGGCGTCGCTGAGTTTTACGGCGCGAAGAAGAAACATATAATCACGGCGCAAACCGAGCATAAATGTGTGCTTGAAAGCTGCCGCCAGCTAGAACAAAAAGGTTTTGAGATTACGTATCTTCCTGTGCAAACCAATGGTTTGATTGATCTAGAGGCTCTGAAAGCTGCTTTGCGCGAAGATACACTTCTCGTTTCCATCATGATGGTGAATAACGAAATTGGTGTGATTCAACCGGTAACCGAGATTGGCGCGTTATGTCGTGCTAATGGTACTTTGTTCCATACGGATGCTGCACAATCTTTCGGTAAAATTCCGATTGATATTGAAGCGATGAACATCGATATGATGTCTATTTCAGGTCATAAAATTTATGGTCCTAAGGGGGTTGGTGCGCTTTATGTGCGCCGTCGTCCGCGTGTTCGTATTAAGTCTATCCTTTCTGGAGGCGGGCAGGAGCGTGGCTTCCGTTCTGGTACGTTGCCAACACCGATGGTGGTGGGGCTCGGCGAAGCGGCACGTATCGCTGGTGAAGAGATGGAAAAAGATACCGCTCACGTTAAAGCGCTATCCGATCACTTCATGAAAGAGATTCTGGATAACATTAAAGATGTGTTCCTTAACGGTGATCGCGAAGCACGGATCCCCGGTAACTTGAATATCAGTTTCGCTTACATTGAAGGTGAATCTATGATTATGGCGCTTAAAGAACTTGCAGTGTCATCCGGCTCGGCTTGTACTTCAGCATCATTGGAGCCTTCTTATGTGTTGCGTGCAATTGGTGTCGGCGAAGATTTAGCCCATACTTCTATCCGTTTTGGCTTCGGGCGCTTTACGACCCGCGAAGAAGTAGATTATGCAGTAGAATTAATTAAGAAAAGCATTAACCACTTGCGCGAAATGAGCCCCCTATGGGAAATGGCGCAAGAAGGTATCGATATATCAAAAATTGAGTGGGCGGCACATTAGGCGCCTCGCGCAGTAATGAGTAGTTTGTGATTAGTGAATAGAAAGAGAGCATTAAAATGGCATATTCGGAAAAAGTAGTCGATCATTACGAGAACCCACGCAATGTAGGTTCCATGGACAAGCAAGATAGCACAGTAGGAACAGGCCTTGTTGGCGCACCTGCGTGTGGTGATGTTATGAAGCTTCAAATCAAAGTCGGTACCGATGGCGTGATTGAAGATGCTAAATTTAAAACATTCGGTTGTGGTTCTGCAATCGCTTCAAGCTCGCTCATCACGGAGTGGGTGAAGGGTAAAACCGTCGACGAAGCGGCGATGATCAAGAACACTGAAATCGCACAAGAACTTGCGCTTCCTCCGGTAAAAATTCACTGCTCTGTTCTCGCTGAAGATGCGATTAAAGCGGCTGTGACTGATTATCGTGAGAAGAATGGCTCTGCAGAAGCAGCGTAAGTAACGAATTATGGCGCTTCCCGCAGCAATCCAAATCACTGAAGCGGCGGCTGAACAAATTCAGGCGCTCTTGGCGAGTCGTGGTAAACCCTCGGCTGGTATTAAGATTGGCGTGAAAACGGCCGGTTGTTCGGGCTTATCCTATGCATTGGAATATGCTGATGAAGTGGGCGAATTTGACGAAGTGGTCGAAGCTCAAGGCGTGAAAGTACTGATTGATCCCAAAGCCATCATGTTCATCTTGGGTACCGAGATGGATTATAAAGATGATAAGTTAGAGAGCGGCTTCACCTTCACTAACCCAAATGAAAAAGGTCGCTGCGGCTGCGGTGAATCTTTCCACGTTTAGAATGCACAACCATTTCCAAACCTTAGGCTTTGAGCCTTCATTTGTGCAGGATGCAGAGGCGCTTCAGCGGGCTTATGTGCGGGCACAGCAAGTCGCACACCCTGATCGTCAAATGGGCAAGAGTGATGCGGAGCGGCAAAAAGCGGCTCTGGCATCGGCAGCGGCAAATGATGCGTATCGTGTGTTAAAAGATGATTACCTGCGCGCCGTACATATTTTGGAGCTTCAGGGTATTCGAGTGCAGGGCGATAACGCAACGATGAAGCCTGACCACGCACTCCTGATGGAAGTGATGGAATGGAATGAAGAGGTGGAGGAATCTGCGGGTTCACAAGCGGCCATGCTGGTTGGAAAGTTTCATACGGTGCGCGAGGAGTTAGTGGCACAGCTGCATATAGAAGTTTCGCCGCAAGCAGTGATTCGCTTTGGTTATTTAGAAAAAACCATTGCGATTCTCACACGTAAAATTAAAGGGATAGCAGCGTAATGGCATTACTATTATTTTTACGCTTACGCGGCGCTCACACGGCGCGCACCCTTACGCCAGGAATCTGGCGGGCTAGCTTTGCTAGCCTATCCACAAAATTGGCAGCTAGAGGATAGTATCATGGCATTACTCCAAATTCACGAACCTGGCGCCGCGCCACGACCGCATGCCGATGAACAAAAACTCGCAATTGGCATTGATTTAGGCACGACGCATTGCGTTGTTAGCTATCTCGATGCAGAAGGCGTGCCGCAATATGTGACGGATGCGCGAGGCAAAAGCATTCACCCCTCTATCGTTGATTATAGCGATGATATACGTGTAGGCGAAGCAGCTAAACAGAGCGCCACTGCTATCCACTCCATCAAGCGCAAAATTGCTGAAGGTGCTGCAGACGTGGTTGCTAACGGTAAAACACCGGTTGAAACTTCAGCAGATATCCTGCGTTACCTCAAAGAACTAGCCGAGGTTCAGTTAGATACGGATGTGACGGAAGCAGTGATTACCGTTCCTGCTTATTTCGATGATACAGCACGTACTGCCACTCGCGATGCGGCTCGTTTGGCCGGTTTAGAAGTGTTGCGCTTGGTGAATGAGCCTACGGCAGCGGCGTTAGCCTATGGCCTCGATCATGAATCAGAAGGTATTTATGCTATTTACGACTTAGGCGGCGGCACCTTTGATATCTCTATTTTGCGGATGGAGAAGGGCGTATTTCAAGTGCTCTCGACTCACGGTGATGTTGCGCTTGGTGGTGATGATTTTGATACTGCTATTGCCAATGAATTTGGCATGACGCCATTGCAAGCGCGTACGCTTAAAGAACAGCTTTCCGAATCAAATAGCGTCGAATTTGAAGGCAAGACCATTAGGCGTGAGGTATTTGACACGCTTATTGCGCCACTTGTCACTAAAACCACGGTAGCCAGCAAGCAAGCATTGGATGATGCGGATTTAAGCATCGCTGAGATCAAAGGCGTGGTACTTGTCGGTGGCTCAACGCGTGTGCCGGCGGTTCGTAAAGCAGCGGAGGCGTTTTTTGGGAAGCCGGCGCTTACGGATATTGATCCTGATAAAGTGGTGGCCTTAGGCGCTGGCTTACAGGCAAAAGCCCTTACGCGTGGTTCGGATACATTATTGCTGGATGTAACGCCATTATCGCTCGGACTTGAGACGATGGGCGGCTTGGTAGAGAAGGTGGTTCACCGTAACAGCCCAATTCCGGTTTCGGCGCGCCAAGAATTTACGACCTATCAAGATGGTCAGAATGCCATGCTCATCCACGTGCTGCAAGGCGAGCGTGAGATGGTAGACCAGTGCCGCTCACTCGCTAAATTTACCCTGTCGGATATCCCGCCTATGGCCGCCGGCCTCGCGCGTATTGAAGTGACGTTTACGGTGGATGCTGATGGTTTGCTCAGCGTAACGGCTGAGGAGAAAACGACCGGCACGCAGCAGCATGTGGAGGTCAAACCCTCTTACGGTCTGCCACCAGAAAAAATCGAAGGGATGATTCGCGATTCGATGCAATATGCCCGTGAGGACATTACGTTGCGCTTATTGGCCGAAGCTCGCGTTGAATCAGAGCGCTTGATCTATGACTTATCATCCGCGATGTCTGAGAGTGGCTCACTGCTAACGGCAGAAGAGCAGGCTGCTTTACCCAGAATCGTTGAGGCATTACAGGTCGCAATTAAGGGCGATGACCGTGACGTAATCGACGCGGCACATAAGGCATTGGAAACAATCGCCTACCCATTTGCGCAAAGAAGAATGGACAGCGCTATATCAGATGCGCTAGAAGGCAAATCAGTAGAAGAAATAGGATAGATATTATGCCAAAACTTACTTTTGTACTCCCCGACGGAACGGAACAAACATTTGATGCGCCAAACGGCCAATCTGTTTTGGAAGTCGCTCACCATAATGCAGTCGCGCTAGAAGGCGCATGTGAAGGCTCGCTCGCTTGTTCAACCTGCCACGTCATTGTGGATGATGCTTATTTTAACACCCTAAAAGAACCCAGCGAAGATGAAGAAGATATGCTTGATCTCGCCTTTGGTTTGACGGAAACATCTCGCCTTGGTTGCCAGATTCTTATGTCTGACGCATTGGATGGTTTGAAGGTGAAGCTACCGACTGGCACTCGAAATATGCAGGTTGCTTAAGCAAGTTACTCGCTTAGCAATTGCTTTCGAATTTCTTGTAGTTTTTCTTCTTGTTCAAGTGCTTGTGCTGGATAGTTCATGTGAAACCCGCTTAATGTATCACGCAGTACTTGGCTGACGATGAGGCGGGCATTCTTTTTATCATCTGCCGGTACTATATACCACGGCGCTGCTTCAGTGCTGGTCGCGCTGATCGCTTCGGCATAAGTTGTTTGATACTCATCCCAATAGCCGCGCTCTTTGACGTCGCCTTCGCTGAATTTCCAATTCTTTTCAGGCTCATCAATACGCGCAAGGAAGCGCTGACGCTGCTCTTCTTTGGATAGATGGAGGAAGAACTTTACTACCTTTGTACCGTTACGTTCGAGGTGGCTCTCAAAATCCGTGATGGATCGATAACGCTCTTGCCAAATATTATTGCTGATGAGTTCGGATGGGAGCTTTTGTCCCTTTAGGATTCCCTGATGCACTTTCACAATTAGCACTTCTTCGTAATAGCTGCGGTTAAAAATACCGATGCGCCCGCGTTCGGGTAACTGTTTTGTCGTACGCCAGAGGAAGTCATGATCGAGCTCTTCATCGCTGGGCTTTTTGAAGCTGGAAACTTGAAAGCCTTGTGGATTCATGCCCGAGAATACATGACGAATGGTGCCATCTTTACCTGCGGCATCCATCGCTTGGAACACAACCAGTAGCGAGTGCTTATCATGGGCGTAGAGCATTTCTTGCAGCTCGCTGAGAGCGCCTACACTCGCTTTGATTTGCGCTTTATAATCTTTTTTATCCGTATAAAACGGCGTATTGAGCGTATCCCAATCGTCGAGTTTTATCCGTTGGCCTTGCGGTGCGCGGTAGCGTTTAGAGTCTATGATCATAATCTTATTATAGAGTGTTTTTCGTTATTTTGTAAATATTGCTACAATCTCGAGATGCGCACTCCAATAGAATTGATCAATCGGCGTGGCTTCTATCATGCGCCATCCAGCATCAAGTAGGTGTTTCGCATCGCGCTTAAAACTATTAGGACTGCACGATACCATCACGAGCTTCTTGAGATGACTGTTAGCGATTTGCTTAACTTGGGGCAGGGCGCCATTGCGTGATGGGTTAATAACAATACCATCATAATGCTTGAGTTCTGTCGCAGTTAAAGGGTTCTTATAAAGATCGCGCGCTGTCGCACTCATCTTATTTTCGAGCTTTGCTTTCAGAATCGCATTATGCATGGCAGCAATCATCGCGTCGTTGCCTTCATAGGCACTGACACGCTTGGCCTGCGCCAATAAGGGGAAGCTATACGTACCGCAACCGGAGTATAAATCAGCAATATACTCGCAACCTTGTAGATGCGTCGTCACGAGCTGAGCGATCGCCGCTTCGCCCCGCCTCGTGGCCTGTAAGAACGCACCAGTAGGGAAGTTAACGCTGACACCTGCAAACTCTACTAACGCCTGGCCGCTATCAAACAAAGTCAGCGTCTCTTCAAACTGTTCGCTTAAGCGTACAAAACCTTGATCGGTTGCAAGCTGAACCAGCTGCTCTCGATCCTTCGCATTTAGGGGCTGACTCACATGAATGATAACATCCAGGCCTGAGTCTAAGGCGGTGACATGAATCGCTTTGATATGACTTGGCTTCTTAAGGCTCTCAATAGATTGCTTGAATGCGGACAGGGGCGCCAACAATTGTGGCGCACTAATAGGGCATTCTTCAACCGCAATGAGTGCATGAGTTCTCGCTTCGAAGAAGCCTATATCGACCACTCCCTTATGCGAGGTAACTTTGAATTCGACTCGACGACGGCTTTCTTGTCCGCCTTCAATCATCGGCTGAATAACGGTCTCGTTAGCGCCGATTTGAGAGAGAATCTTCTGCAAGATGCGCGGTTTGAATTCCGTATAAGTCGCTGTGTTGAGGTGCTGTAAGTTGCAGCCGCCGCAGGTGGTGAAGTGTTTGCAGTGGGGAGTGACACGATCTGCGGACGGTTCTAATATTTCCAATAATTGTGCTTTGGGTTGGGTCAAGCGTACGCGCAACGTATCTCCGGCGCAGCTATAGGGCACATAAATTGCTTCCCCATTATGGATGCCCATACCCTCTCCCATGCCGCCAAGGGCTTGGATAGATACAGTTACGGGAGTCACATCAGGCCGTTTTTTCATAAGGTCCACTCATACACTTTTACACTGCTGGGCGCTAGAATGACTCCCTCTATGACGTTGTTTTTAACAGCAGGGTGAGAGAATAGAATCTTTGAGCGTTAGTTATTCACCACAACGCAGGGCGTCGAATCAGCATTCAGGCCACTGCAAAGCTCTTGCGCCGCATTTCGTGTGGCAAAAGGCCCGGTGCGTAATCGATAGATGGTGCGACTGCTGCTTGAATTAGCCGGATGCGCAAGGTGAGGAGCTTTGCCACGTAATTCGCTATGGCGTAATTTCAATTCGCTCCATACTTTCATAGCATCGCCACGGTTGCGGTAGCTGCCCATTTGCGCCCAGAATTGCGAGCGAGCTTTACGTGTATTACGTCTTTGCTGATTCGCAATATCACGACGAGAAGTTAGGCCGTTGCGTGTTTCCGTACCACGATTGTGCTGAGCCGTTGAAACTCCTGCATTACGCTGCACTTCGCAAATGAGACCCGGTTTGCCTGCTGCTTTACAGAGAGCTTGTACGTCTTTGTAAGCTAGCAACGGTCCTAGCTGCATCGAAACACGTTTTCCGTTTTTGCGTTGACTATACGGTTGCGTAAGGCGCATGCGGAGCTTTTGGGTAAGAGCAGGCTGCTGACGACGTAGCTCATTCCAGTAGTTTGTTGCTTTTGCATTATTCTCAAAATAGTTAAGTTTCACCCAAAGTGACTTTTGCAAAAAGCTCTGAGAGGGGGTGCCACGCCAGCCAAGAGCTTTGCGCCCTTTAAAGATAGGTAACCCAGATTTGGTTTTTGGCTCGAAGCCTGCGGCACGTGTTGCTGCCGTGATGTCAGACAAAGGAACAGCAATGGCTTCAGCCACTTCAACGGAGCCATCAGTTGCAGGTATAATCGCTTTTCCAACCGTTAGGGCAGGTGTTGCCTTTTTCACATTTTCCAGAGGCTGCCTGATAACTGCAGAAGCGAGGCCACGAGTGCGAGACGAGCGGGCAATCGGAGCTTCAATCACGGGCTTAGCGGCAGTACGAAGTGATTTTTTGATAACCGGAGTCGCCGGAAGGGCTGTAATCTCGACCTTTGGCTTCTCAATAACAGGTAACGCCTTGAGCTGTACCATTTTCACTTCAGGAGTCGCAATAGCAACTTCTTCGACGATTTCCTCAGCGGAAAGGTCCGGATTAGTTGCTGTAGGGGGGGTAAGATTACGAGTGACGCGTGTTGTAGGTTTTTTGCGGCGTAACCATGGTAGAAAAGTCTCAGTGAGGGATTCTTCTTCAGCTGCTGCTTCGACTGTATCTTCAATCACTGCAGTTTCTACAGTTTCTTGGGTTTCCTCAATTTCATCTTCGATGACACTAGCTTGGGCAACTGCTTCATCTTCAAGTTCAGCTAACCCTGCGATATCTGACCCTGATTCGCTTTCATCTCTGCTGAAAGGAGCAATGATGGCATTCGTAATACTATCAAGCGCATTACCTGCGCTACCAAGAAGAGAAGGGGCTGCTGCTACGGCAACTGCACTCGGTACGGGCAGTTCTGGCGTAATAATACCTGCTACGTCAAATTGCTCTTCTCCAACAAACATTGCTGTTTCCACTACAAAACAATCTTCATCATCGATACGCAAAGTAGAGCAAATCTGTTTTGCTTTTACGCGGTTTGAAATAGGGCCAACCTGAAGGCGGAAGGTTGTAATGTTTTCTGGAGGAAGTGAAATGCGGCTATTTAAGTGCGAGAGCCCGTCAAAAAGCGTTGCATTTTCGGCCGTAAGGCGGTCCCATGTGGCATCTGCTTTTTCACTACTATCGTAGCTTCCGAGTTGAACCATGAAAACAGTATCAGCAAGTGTGGCTGTAGAAAACAAGCTCACACTTATGACAAAAAATGATAAAAACCTAACAAAGTGCACCGTAAAACCCCTGCCTTTTATTCTTAATTTATTACGCCACGTTTACCTTTTCTGGTGCAAGAAGCAAAGCCTAAAAATAAAAAACTGGAGGCCAGGGTCGGAATCGAACCGACGATGAGGGAGTTGCAGTCCCTTGCATTACCACTTTGCTACCTAGCCTCGCGTGCTTTTTAGAACGCATCTGGGTGTTCCAGACAAGCATAAAATGACTAATTTTATCTATAACATGTAGACAGGGCATGTTTTTGTGGCATGGTTCGCCAAAGCTTGCTAGGACAGGCTATCTTTATATGGGAGAAATTTTCTATGGCTTATTCTACACAAGCCCGTGTTAATATGATTACCAATCAGCTTGAGCCATCAGGGGTGAGCGCATCGCGTCTTCTTGCTGCGATTGAAGCCACTTCACGTGAAAAATTCGTCCCGAAAGCATTTGCGGAAACTGCCTATATTGATGAAGATATCCCGCTCGGCCATGGACGTTTCCTGATGGAACCACGAATTTTTGCTCGTTTAGTGCAAGAAGCGGATATCCAAAAAACAGACCGAATCCTCGATATTGCCTGTGGTACAGGCTATTCGGCGGCGGTTTTCTCGCAATTATCAAATAATGTCGTCGCTGTTGAATCTGTCGGTGAGTTGGCAGAGGTCGCGCGCAAAAATTTGCGTGATATTCAAGGTGACGTCCAACTGTTATGTGCATCGGTGGCTGGAGGCTATAGTTTAAAGGCGCCTTACGATATCGTCTTTATCAACGGCGGTGTTGCAACAATACCGCAGGAAATTTTTGAACAGCTGGCTGAAAATGGCAAAGTGATTGCGATTGAAGCGGCTTCGGCAGCAGCTCAACATGGAACGGCAGGAGTCGGGCAAGCCGTTTGCTGGACACGCATTGGCGATAATATTCACAAGAAAATCTTATTTGAAGCAGCAACCCCGCTTCTTGACGATTTTAAAGCAAAAGCTGAATTCTCTTTCTAAGGATAAATAATGAACCTTTCACGATATAGTTACCTTTTAATGGCGAGTTGTTTACTTGCTGCGGCCCCTCTACATGCGCAAACCATTCAACCAGAAGTGATTCTGGAAGGCGAGGTTATCTCCGCTGCTGAAGAAGCCGAAATATTGCTTGAGATGGAAGCAGAGACTCCTTTAACCGCAGCAGAAGCGGCTGAAGTCATTGCTGAGGCCATAGCAGCTGAAGCGATTGTAGAAGAGCCTATTGTAGAGAAGGTTCAAGAACCGATCATCGAAGCGCTTGAAGAAGTGGTTACGACAACAGAAGAAGCGGTTGTGACAACCATAAAAGAACCCGAGGTTCGAAAGTATCCATTAGATAACGCCTTGAAGGGCGCACTCTCAAGAGCCTATAATAAGAACCCTGAGCTGGAAGCCCAAAGACGCGCTTTTCAAGGAACGGTTGAACGGGTGCCGCAAGCATTAGCCGGCGCACTTCCAAGTGCTAACCTTTCTTACAGCAGGGGGCGCCAGCGCACACAAACCCCAGGGACGACTTGGTCAAGTACAGACTCGCAGCTAAAGTCACTCTCCGTGGTGCAGCCACTCTTCCGAGGAGGCACGACCTATGCCAATACGAAAGCGGCTCGCCGACAGGTTGACGCTGCGATGGAACGTCTAACGCAGGTGGAGCAGGGCGTCTTACTGCAAGCGATTACGGCCTATGTCGAAGTAGTGCGCACCCATGCGGTATTCGAATTAAGTAAGAAAAATCGCGCTGTTTTGGATCGTCAGCGCGAGGCTGCGACGCAACGGTTTGAAGTAGGCGAAGATACACGCACGGATGTCGCTCAGTCAGAAGCGCGCTTAGCCTTGGCGGAATCGGATGTGATTAATAGCAAAGGCCAGCTAGAGTCTGCAAAAGCAATTTACTTTGAGGTGGTGGGAGAGCAACCTACCTCTATGGCACCACCCAGAAAGCTTCCAGAAGCCCCTAAAAGCTTAGAGCATTTTATTGCGTTGGCGTTAGAGTATAGCCCAATCGTTCAAGAAGCTAAGTTTGCTACCGAAGCAGCCGATTATAATGTGAATGCGAATATAGGTACATTGCTACCCTCTGTTAATCTTGAGGGCACGATGAGCCGTCAAGAAGGAGCGGGGACGTTTGGAACCACTGACTTTGATCGAGATGGAGTGGTGGTATCCGCGACATTACCTCTTTTTGCAGGGGGAGCTCGCTATTCGCAAATTCGTCAAGCGAAGGAAACTTACCAACAGAGTCGTTTTCAATTGGTTGATGTGAAGAATCAAGTGCGTCGCCAGGCCGTAGGAGCGTGGGAAGATCTACAGGCCGCGACCGCAACGATTAAATCAAATAAATTAGCGATTGAAGCGGCGCAAGTCGCGCTTGAAGGGGTGCGCCAAGAGCAACAGTATGGTTCGCGTACGACACTTGATGTGCTCGATGCTGAGCGTGAATTGTTCAATACTGAGGTGCAGTTAGTCATCGCAGAACGTAATGAAGTCGTTGCGGCTTATTCTGTTTTAGCAGTACTAGGACGCTTGACAGCAGAAAATATGGGTTTAGATGTGCCTCTGTATGACGCAGAAGGCTATTATGATGATACAGAGTATCAATTTATTGGCTTTTAGGAAAAAAGAACTGTTATAATAAGAAAAAATCGCAGGGATGGTATGAGCGACACGGAAGCAGCAGAGGCTACAGAAGGCGAAGATCAGTCGATGGAGGAAATTCTCCAGTCGATTCGTCGTATTATCACCGAAGATGAGCAGGAGGTTGACACTTCAGAGGAAGTCGTGGCTGAAGAGCCCGAGCCTAAAGAAAATGAAGTCGTGGAAGAACCTGTTGAAGAAATGCCAGAACCCGAGCTCGAGCCAGAAATTGAGCCGGAAATCGCAGCAGATGCTGATTCTGATGAAATTGAGATGATTCTTGCGGAAGAAGAAGCACCAGTACCAGAACCTGAGCCAGTAGTTGAGCCGGAAATCGAAGAAGAAGAGGATGATGATTCCGATATTTTGGAATTAACAGAAATTCTTGAAGATGAGCCTGAGATGGATAATACGCTTGCGGTTGAAGAAGATACCGCAGAAGAAGACGATATTTTTGGCGATCTTGATGCAATGCTAGAGGATAGCACGGACCTTCCTGAGGAAGCGCCGGCCGTAGAGACATTCGAACCGATGGAAGATGACGGTACATTGATTTCAGAGGGCCCTGCCGCTGCGACCGCCGCTATTTTTGATGAAGTCAAACAACAAGCGGCTGCAGCATCAGAACATTCTGATGGCTTAGCGATGCGCTCTGGTACGAGCGTTGAAGATCTGATGATCGAAGCAATGCGCCCAATGCTAAAAGCATGGTTGGATGAAAACCTTCCGGCGGTTGTTGAGCGAGTCGTGCAAAAAGAAGTTAAAAAACTAGCAGAATAATTGCATGCCTAAGGTAGTGAAATATTTACCTATTTTATTTTATTTCCCCAAGACTTAACTTTTAGATAGTCAGCCTTTGTTAGCTTGTATAGAATAACATTCAAATGCATAAGAAAAACAAAAATAATGCGCATTTTCAGAAGGTTGCAAAAATGTTTCCGTGGATGATGATCGCTGCTTTTATGCCAACGCTTGTGGCAGCACAAGGTCTGCCTGCATTACCGCCATTGCCTCCATTGCCTGGGATGCAGGTCGCAGCACCAGAGCTAGCTTCTCCCCCTGCTGTTGTAGAAGCTCCTGCCATAGAAACTCCTGTCGCTGCTAATCCTGAAGTGCCGCAAATGCCTCCTCTCCCTGCAGCAAATGACGTTGCATCAGAGGATATGTTTGCCGTGCCTGAGTTACCTGCTGGCAATGATATTGCAATGCCAGATTTTGGGTTGTTTGATCCTGCTGCATTGCCTGTACCTCCAGAAGGAGCCACCGTCGCTCAAGCAGCACCAGAGTTACCAGATATGCCCGAATTGGAAGCGCCAGTTGTCAATCCAGATGCTGAAATTGCAGATATGCTGGAAGCGCCAGAGCTACCGGCTCTACCCGCTATCCCAAGCTTTAGTGAAACAGCTGCTGTTCCTGATATAGAAATGGCAAAACCAGCAAATGCAGATGCCGTAAAAGAGCCTGAAGGTGTAGCGGATTTGGGGCCTCCAGAATTACCTGACGAGAAGCCTATTAGTTCTGAGCTAGCGGATATGTTGCCGAGTTGGATGACAGACGAGGCTTTGCCATCGCTTAAGCCACTGCCGCAAGATCGTCAAAAAGAAGAAAAAGTAGCAACGAAACCACCCGTTAAAAAAGTAATAGCGGATAAAGAGTTAGATGATGGCACAAGCCTAGCAGACCTGATTGATAAAGAAATCAATAGTGGTGATGTTTATGATGAGGATGGCGCCGATTTGGGTGATATTGCCTCTGACGGAGATAGTCGTCGAGTGGTGTGGCCACGTAACTTCAAAACGCAAAAATTACCTCCGAGAATTTATCATAAGCAATATAGTAACGCGAATCGTCACTTGCCGCACGCCATGTATAAGAAAGAGATCGAAGCGCACATGTTTGGTGCTGTTGGCGCCAATGATGCGGATGCCGTACGAGCTATCTTGCGTACAGGGGTCCCTATTTCACTTGTGAATACCAAGGGTGAAGACCTCGCGATGCATGCCGTTAAAGCAGGCGCAACTACCACATTGCAACTGGTTCTTGCTTTAGGAGCAAACCCTAGTCATCAAGATCGTTACGGAGCAACACCATTACATCGCGCAGTCTTTTTAGGCCGCCAAGATATGGTAACTATTCTGCTACGTGCTGGTGCAAATTCCTACGTGAACGATATGAGTGGTGTCACCCCGATGGCCATCGCTGTTGCTCGTCGCGATCAGCCGATGATGCAAACGCTTGGTTATTATCAAGCAACGGGGAAATCCGCGCAACGTATGGCGAAATATCAACCTTACTAACACCTATCAGAGGTTATTATGTCTAAAGAATTCGGCAAATCACGACTCGTGAGTCGTCATGTAACCCAAGGCCCTGAACGTGCGCCACACCGTAGTTATCTCTATGCGATGGGATTAGGTAAAAAAGAAATTGACCAGCCTTTAGTTGGGGTGGCGACGACATGGAACGAGGCTGCACCCTGTAATATTACGCTAGGCCGTCAGGCACAGGTAGCGAAAAAGGGGGTTCATGCGGCGGGTGGAACTCCTCGTGAATTTACAACGATTACGGTGACGGATGGCATTGCCATGGGACATCAAGGTATGAAGGCCTCTTTGGTAAGTCGCGATATTATTGCCGATTCGGTTGAGCTCACCATGCGCGGCCATTGCTATGATGCGATTGTGGGCCTCGCCGGCTGTGATAAGTCTTTACCGGGCTTGATGATGTCTATGGTGCGCTTGAACGTGCCTTCTGTTTTCCTTTATGGCGGTTCGATTCTACCGGGCAAATATAAAGGCAAAGAGGTGACGGTGGTGGATGTGTTTGAAGGTGTTGGCCAGCATTCCGCCGGTAATATGAGTTTAGAAGAGCTCGAAGCGTTAGAGAAAGTCGCTTGCCCATCGGGTGGGTCATGTGGTGGCCAGTTTACGGCGAATACGATGGCTTGTGTCTCTGAAGCGATTGGCCTAGCATTACCGGGCTCTTCAGGCCCTCCAGCCTCATATGAATCACGTGATGATTATGCATTCCGTTCGGGTGAAGCCGTGATGAATCTTATCAAAAATAAAATCCGACCGCGCGATATCGTCACACGTAAATCCTTAGAGAACGCCGCTGCAATTGTTGCAGCAACGGGTGGCTCAACGAATGCTGGTTTGCATTTACCTGCACTGGCGCATGAGTGTGGCATTGAGTTTGATTTGCATGAGGTCGGCGCAATCTTTGATCGCACGCCTTATTTAGCAGATTTAAAACCGGGCGGTAAATATGTTGCCAAAGACCTTTTCGAAGTGGGTGGGGTGCAAATTGTGCTTAAAACGCTACTAGAAGGCGGTTATTTACATGGTGATTGCATGACGGTGACCGGTAAAACCATGGCAGAAAATCTAGCAAATGTGACATGGCCGGATGGGCAAGACGTCGTTTACCCACATGATAAACCGCTCGCGCCAACCGGTGGCGTTGTGACGCTCAAAGGCAATCTTGCGCCTGAAGGTGCCATCGTAAAAGTGGCCGGCTTAAAGGCTCGTCAATTCTCGGGACCCGCACGTGTATTCGATTGTGAAGAAGATGCATTCGAAGCGGTTGGAAAACGCGAATATAAGCAAGGCGAGGTGATCGTCATTCGTTACGAAGGCCCCAAAGGTGGACCGGGAATGCGCGAGATGCTTTCGACAACGGCAGCGATTTACGGACAAGGCGAGGGCGAGAGTGTCGCACTCATTACCGACGGTCGCTTTAGTGGCGGCACCCGCGGCTTCTGTATCGGCCATGTGGGGCCTGAAGCAGCGGAAGGTGGGCCGATTGGCCTGATTGAGAATGGTGATATCATCACGATCGATGCGGATACGCGCCGCTTGGATGTAGAACTTACCGCAGATGAACTTGCGATACGTCGTGAGAAATGGCAAACCCGCAAGACGGATTATAATTCTGGTGCGTTATGGAAATATGCGCAGACGGTGGGTACAGCAGAGAAAGGTGCAGTCACGCATCCCGGCGGTAAGGAAGAAACTCACATTTTCGCGGATATCTAGGCAGCGTCCTAAGGGAAGAAGCCTGTGTTAATTAACGCCCTCTACCTTTGTCCATCGCCTCAAGTCTCTCAATCCGATTGTTCATAGGTGCGTGGAATAGGCGTTCCATCACGCTTTGCAGCCGATCAAAGGTTGATTTCCCCATTTTTGACCTGTTGCGCATTTCTGCTGCCACCCCCGCTTGATGAGTTTTCAGCGTGCTGATCATTGGTTTGGGAGAGCCCATCATGTCTGCTGCAAATTTATCTGCTTTATATTCCATGCGGTTATTGATAACTGCACCGATGGTAAACCCCGTTCCTAAGCCGAGAGTAGCGGCGGCAACGTACTTAGCAGCTCTTTTTACACCACTTATGAAACTATTTTTGTCTTCTCGTTTTTGCTCAAGTAGCTGTTTTGCTTCCTCAGGACTAGCTTCGGATAATTGTTCTTCAAGCTCTTTTTTTTGCACCTTTTCTTGGTTCTTTTCGACCATACTCATCGCCAAGATTCCAATGGCTGCACCTGCAAAAGGTGCAAAATAAGCAATAAGACTTTTGTTTCCGTCTTTGTATTTTATGTGAGCGAGTTCGTGATAAAGTGCGGCTGTCAGTTCATCACTTACTCCATCACTATCTTGTTCATACTTCAATATTTTGAGGAGTTGCTTGCCAAGGAATAGCTTATTTCCATCCAGAGAATTAACCCCCATGCTCCAATCGAGGCCGCTAGTATATGTATCTTTGTCGATGCGTGCGACATCACCAAATTGAGCGCCGCCTTTTTTACAAAAGTCATGAATAGCACTTAACAGGTTAGGTGCATGCTTCGTGGTTAACCTTGTTGTCTTGTAACCCATTATTCAAATTAACACGCGAATGTTACGATTTGATGAATGTTATCCTTTAGGCCGCCGCGGCTTTGCTTGCTTCATCTGCGGTGTTCTGGCCGGCTGCTAGGCGGGCTACAGGCACACGGTAAGGCGAGCATGAAACAGTATCGAGGCCAATGCGATGGCAGAAAGCAATGCTTTCTGGGTCAGCGCCTTGTTCACCACACACACTTAGCTTGATATCCGGTTTCACGGCTCGAGCCTTTTCAGTCGCTAATTGCACGAGTTTACCGACGCGAGCTTGGTCGAGTGCCATGAAGGGGTCGCGGTCAATAATGCCTAAATCACGGTATTTCTGCAGGAGCGCGCCGGTATCATCGCGTGACATACCAAGGGTCGTTTGCGTGAGGTCGTTGGTGCCGAAGCTGAAGAAATCTGCAATTTCGGCCAACTCATCAGCAATCAAGGCTGCGCCTGGAAGCTCGATCATCGTACCGAATAGATAATTTTGAGTGCCTAGCTGATCGGCAATATCGCGGGTCACGTCGCGTAGAATACGTAGCTCTTCCGTCGACATCACGAGGGGCACCATAATTTCTGGCACCACTTCTTCACCGGTTTCAATCGCGGCTTCAAGAATCGCACGAATTTGTGCTTCATACAGCTTAGGGTGAGTCATCCCTAGGCGCACACCACGGTGCCCGAGCATTGGGTTCGTCTCTGAGAGTGCTTCAGTGCGTTTTTCTAGAATCTCAGCCGAGAGGCCAGTGAGCTTCGCCACTTCGGCCAGTGATGCTGCATCATGAGGTAAGAACTCGTGCAAAGGAGGGTCCAGCAAGCGAACGGTTACGGGCTTCTCGCGCATTAGTTCAAAGATGGCTTTAAAGTCATGCTTTTGGAATTCAGCGAGCTGCGTTAGAAGTCTTGCTTTCAAATTTTCATCTTCAGCGAGGATATAACCACGCATGGCCGTAATACGCTCAGGTTGGAAGAACATATGCTCGGTACGGCAAAGGCCAATCCCCTCAGCACCAAATTCAAGGGCGGTTTGGATGTCTTCAATCGTTTCTGCATTCGCACGCACTTGCAAGGTACGGTGCGAATCTGCCCACCCCATTAGAGTTTCAAAATCATCAGAAAGGGCAGGTGCCGCCATTGGCAATTCACCGGCGTAGATTTCGCCCTTACTGCCATCCAATGTAATGATATCCCCTTTTCTGAGTGTTTCATTCGCAAGAACAAGCGTGCCAGCCGCTTCATTGATGCGCAGGCTGCTCGCGCCACAGACGCATGGTTTCCCCATACCACGCGCCACAACGGCTGCGTGCGAGGTCATGCCGCCACGTGCGGTGAGAATTCCCATCGCTGCATGCATGCCTTGAATATCTTCAGGGCTGGTTTCTTCACGTACCAAAATAACGGACTCGCCATTGGCTGCTGCTTCGTGTGCCTCTTCCGCATCAAAGACAATCTTACCACAGGCCGCTCCCGGAGAGGCGGGCAGCCCACGACCCAGCACAGTAATTTCTGCATTTTGATCAATCATTGGGTGAAGGAGTTGCTCGAGCGAGAGAGCGTCGACACGCTTCACCGCCTCAGCTTGTGTGATGATACCGGCATTAGCGAAAGCAACAGCAAGCGATACAGCCGCAGCCGCAGAACGTTTGCCGTTACGTGTTTGCAGCATCCATAGCTGGCCTTTTTCAATCGTGAATTCGATATCTTGCATATCACGATAATGCGCTTCGAGTTTTTCTGCCAATGCTAGAAACTCTCTAAAGAGTTCCGGCATCACCGCTTCCATAGATTTGCCGGTTTCTGTTTCCGTTTCAGCGGCTTGAGCAATCGGCAACGGAGTGCGGATACCGGCAACGACGTCCTCACCTTGTGCATTGATGAGATACTCACCAAAGATGCCTGCCGCACCTGTGGAAGGATTGCGCGTAAAGGCGACGCCCGTCGCACAATCATCGCCACGGTTACCAAATACCATCGCTTGGACCGTCACAGCCGTTCCGGCAAGGCCGCTAATTTCGTGAATATCACGGTAGGTGATCGCGCGTGGGTTCATCCAGCTATTAAATACAGCACGGATTGCCATTTCGAGCTGCTCACGCGGGTCTTGCGGGAAAGGCTTGCCTGTTTCGTCTGCAACCACTTGCATGAACTCATTAGCGAGATCTTGTAAATCCTCGGCGCTTAGAGCTGTATCTTCAACAATGCCGAGCATGAGCTTCTTCTCATCCAGCATTTGTTCAAAAGTGAAACTATCGAGCTCAAGTACCACATCCGCAAACATCTGAATGAAACGACGGTAGCTATCCCATGCGAAACGAGCATCGCCTGCTTTATTGGCCAATGCCTCAACCGTCATCGTGTTGAGGCCTAGGTTCAAAACCGTATCCATCATGCCGGGCATAGAGACTGCCGCGCCTGAGCGAACCGAAAGGAGGAGTGGATCATCTCCGCCGAATTGCTTGCCAGTAATTCCTTCAACTTTAGCAAGTGCTTCCATCACACTATCCATCACGCCAGCGGGTAGGGTATTGCCGCCATCATTATAAGCTCTACAGCATTCCGTTGTAATAGTGAGTCCGGGAGGCACCGGTAAACCAAGGTTTGCCATTTCCGCCAAGTTAGCGCCTTTACCACCCAGCAGGCTTTTCATGCTTGCAGCACCTTCTGAACCTTTGGGACCAAAGCTATATACATATTGAGTCATGAGAATTCCTTTATTTAGGCGGCTTGTTGGATTTGGCTGAAGTCAGCAATATTCTGCATATTATCAACCAATGCAGAAAGAAGGGTTAAACGGTTCTGTCGTAAATCGGCATTATCGGCATTTACCGTCACTTTATCGAAGAAGGCATCAACGGGCTGGCGCAGCTCGGCGAATGAGGTCAGAGCCTCTCCATAAGCTTCGGCCGTTAAATGCGCTTCGACGGCAGTGGCCGTTGAGTTCATAGCTTCAAACAATGTTTTCTCTTCGATTTGCTCGAGGAGGTCAGCGATGACATTGCCTTGCGTGCTTGAATCACTCTTAGCGAGGATATTTGCTGCACGGCCATAGGCGGTTAGCAGGGCACTCGCATCCTGACCTTGCATGAAATCCTGCAACGCTTCGATTTTACGCGTCAAACGTAAGAAGTCATCATCTTGAGTATTGGTGATAACCGCCTCAATCACATCGTGACGTAGGCCTTTATCTTTCAACACACCGCGCAGGCGCTCAAAGAAGAAAGCATGTAGCGTTTTATCATTGCCCGTAAATTGGCTAAGCGGAAGGCGCAATTTATTCTCCAGAATGATACGGATAACGCCTAAAGCTGCACGACGTAGCGCGAATGGATCTTTCGAACCTGTTGGAATTTCATCCGCACCGAATAATCCCGTTAAGGTGTCCAGCTTATCCGCGAGCGCTACGGCAATGCTGGTCGGCTGAGTTGGCACAGGCGATTTAGGGCCTTGCGGCAGGTAATGCTCGCTAATCGCATCGGCAACTTGCGGGTCTTCATTCTGAGCAAGGGCGTAATAACGCCCCATTGTGCCTTGTAGATCCGCAAATTCACCCACCATTCCGGTAGCGAGGTCGGATTTACAAAGTTTAGCCGCACGAGCTACCTTAGCTTTATCCGCTGATGGAATAAATTCACACAGAGCAGTAGCCGTTTTACCAATACGCTCCACCTTATCCGCAACCGTGCCGAGCTTTGCGTGGAAGACGACTGATTTGAGTTTCTCATTCCACTGCGCTAGCGGCTGTTTCTGGTCTTTCCGATAGAAGAATTGACCATCGGCTAGGCGAGCACGCAACACACGTTCGTTACCTGCAATGACGGCCTTTCCACCATCAGAAGCTTCGATGTTACTTGTGATAAGAAATTTGGAAGCGGCGGTTCCATCTTTTTCTAACAGGGTAAAATATTTTTGATGATTGCGCATTTCTGAGCGCATCACTTCGGGCGGCAAATCCATAAAACAATCATCGATCGAACCTTCAAGCACCACAGGCCATTCAACAAGGCCGGTCACTTCAAGCAAGAGAGCTGAATCATCCACGACGGACAGAGCAGAAGCAGTGGCTTGTTTCTCAATCGCGTCTTTGATAACCGCTTCACGTTTGACGCCATCAGCAATCACATAGGCTTTCTCTAAACTCGCCTCATAATCGGCGGATGCAGTTAGCATGATCTCAGCTGGCGCATGGAAACGGTGACCGTAAGTGAGGTTATTGGCTTTCAAATGTGCAAACTCAATAGGCACAATTTCGTTCCCTAAAATACAACAGATATTTTGCAGTGGGCGCGCCCAGTTCAGCGAGTAATCGCCCCAGCGCATCGACTTTGCCCAAGGCAAGTCGCTAAGGAGCTTCTCGATAATGCTTTTTAAGGCATCGGCAGTTGCTTTGCCTTCTTCGTTAATCACGGCGAAGAAATACTCTTTGCCTTTAATTTCACGCATCTCCAACTTATCTTTGGAGAGCCCCGTGCTACGCAAGAAACCCTCGAGCGCTTGATCGGGGGCGGAAGTGGCTGGGCCTTTGCGTTCTTCGGCCACATCCGGTTGACGCTCCGGCAGATCATTGACAATCAACGCCAAACGGCGAGGAGTACGGAAGGTCGCAACGTCGCCATATTCAAGCTTTGCGGCTTTGAGGGCTTTTAGTAAATTTTCACGCAACCAGCTTTCCGCTTTCGGCTGCATACCGGCCGGCAGTTCTTCAGAAAATAATTCAAGGAGTAAGTTAGCCATAATCTTTATTTT
Organism: Rickettsiales bacterium; assembly: GCA_029252805.1. NCBI lineage: Bacteria > Pseudomonadati > Pseudomonadota > Alphaproteobacteria > Rickettsiales > Rickettsiales bacterium. The sequence continues at coordinate 22,640 of JAQXAR010000014.1, read as the reverse complement.
ACCGGTTTGTTCTTTTTATCCACTAGCACGACAGTGGGGTTATGTTTTGCGGCATCTGCTTCGCTCATTTGTGCGTAAGCGATGATGATAAGCAAGTCGCCAATCTCTACCAAATGCGCCGCTGCGCCATTGACTTGAATTTCGCCTTCGCCACGCTTCTCAGATTCGATCGCGTAAGTCGTAAAGCGATTGCCATTATTGATATCGAGCACATCGACCTGCTCATAAGGCAAGATACCTGAAGCTTCGAGCAAATCAGGGTCGACCGTGATCGAGCCTTCATAATGCAAGTCTGCATTGGTCACCGTCGCGCGATGGATCTTTGCTTTGAACATAGTGAGGGTCATGCGGCAATCTCACTTGGAGTAATTGATTCTAGATATTTTTCGCAACAGCCTTTGGCGAGAGTACGCACACGGCCAATATACGCTGCACGTTCCGTGACAGAGATAACGCCGCGCGCATCGAGCAGGTTAAAGGCGTGGCTGGCTTTGATGCATTGGTCATAAGCCGGCAGCGGCAATTTATGTTCTAGCAGCTCCTTACATTGCTTCTCCGCATCATCGAATTGACGGAAAAGCAGGGTCGTATCTGCGACGTCTAGATTGTAGGCCGAGAATTGCTGTTCATTCGCAAGGAATACATCGCCATACGTGACGCCTTGACCGTTAAAGTCGAGATCATACACATTCTCAACGCCTTGAATATACATGGCGAGACGTTCTAACCCGTAAGTCAGTTCGCCCGTTACTGGCTTACATTCAAATCCACCGACTTGTTGGAAATAGGTGAATTGGGTGACTTCCATTCCATCACACCAGACTTCCCAGCCCAGGCCCCATGCGCCAAGCGTTGGGCTTTCCCAATCATCCTCAACAAAACGGATATCATGCAGGAGCGGATCAATGCCAAGCTCTTTCAAACTATCCAGATAAAGCTGTTGAATATTATCCGGCGAAGGCTTCAGCACCACTTGATATTGATAGTAATGCTGCAGGCGGTTGGGGTTCTCGCCATAGCGGCCATCAGATGGACGGCGAGAGGGCTGCACATAGGCAGCCTTCCAGTGGTCGGGGCCCAGCGCACGTAACGTGGTAGCGGGATGGAAGGTTCCAGCACCCATCTCAACATCATACGGTTGCAGGATCACACAGCCTTGATCAGCCCAAAAACGATGGAGCTTAAGGATAATATCTTGAAAACTACTCATGCATCGGTTTTAGGCTTCCACCGTGCCAGTTGCAAGAGGGGAAAACCCCTAAAAGGCAGAATCTTGATGGTAATTGCCGCATTTTCTTTGTAATAGCTGGTTTATGCCAAATTCTGCGTCCCGCATTTTAGCTTTCTGTACCAGCCCTGCGCTGATTTTTTGGGTTATGCCTTGGCTTATGGTGCTGCTGGTTGTCGGGACAATTTCGCAACGCTATATCGGACTTTATGAGGCCGAGCGGCTTTTCTTCTCAGCCTGGTGGGTTTGGGCTGGCCCAATACCGGTGCCGGGCGTTTACACCGCTTTGGGAATATTGACACTTGGGTTGGTCTTAAAGCTCGCCCTCAAAACCCGATGGGTACGCGCGCAAGCGGGGATAATTCTCGCACATATTGGCGTGTTGACGCTTCTTATCGGCGGGCTAGTCACCGCTTTCACCGCGCAAGAGGGTTACCTCACCTTGATGCAAGATGAAGTAGGGCGAGTCGTCTCCGACTATCATCAGCGCGAACTGGTTTTATATGAGGATGATAAGGTCATTCAGCGCATCGCCTTCGAGGCCTTGAGGGTAGGAGAGGCAACCTCATTAAACCAAGGTGCCTTTTCGCTAAACCTCTTGGATAAGTGCCGTAATTGTAAGCCTATGGTCGATGATAATGGTCGCCTTTCACTTGCGTCTGTAGAGCTGAAAAAGGACGATGAAGCCAACTTAAGCGGCATCACCTTTGAAGTATCGGTTATTGAAAGCGTGCATATACTTTACGAAGCCATTCCACGTCCGATTGAATTCAGCGACGATGGCAAAAATTATAAACTGTTATTCACCAAGGCGAATCGCTTACTGCCCTTTGCAGTGAAGTTAAACAAATTCAAGAAGTTTAGTTACCCTGGTTCTGACACCCCCTCTGAATATGAATCTCAAGTGACGATCATTGAAGAATCCGGCCTCGAATGGCATCAAGCAATTCGTATGAATGAACCGTTACGCACGCATGGACATACGCTCTATCAATCCTCTTTTCTCGAGGTGAATGGGCAGCAGGCGAGTGTACTCGCAGTGGTCAAAAATACGGGTTTTTTATTCCCTTATATTGCCAGCATCATCATGGCATTGGGGCTGATGTTGCAAGTGTGGATTCGCAGTAAGAAGGTGCTCTCATGATCCGCCTTTTACTACTGCTTATGCTGTTGCCATTTTTCGTCCATGCAGATGAATTCGATATTGAGGCTTTTGCTCAGTTACCGGTACTACATGAAGGGCGTATCAAACCGGTTGATAGCTTCGCGCGCCTCTATTTCGAAAACGATAATGCAGTAGAACAATTGGCGGCCGCTTTGTTCACTCCAGAAAAAGCAATTGATAATGAACGGTTTATCTTGCCACTAGAGTCACTACGTCAAATATTAGAATTACCTGAGGCTAAAGAGCGTTACTCTTATAAAGAGGTTGCTCCAGCGCTTGATAGGCAACGCCCCATTTTGAAACAGTTGGCGACCAAAGACGCCAATAAATATACCGCAAACGAAAAGGCTCTGTGGCAGCTGTATAGTCAAGTGGATGCGTTCGCACAAATCACGCGAACTTTCTCGGCATTCTTACCGCTAGAGGGAGATACGGGGGCATATTATGAGCAGCGTAATGAACAAGTCGCACTCGCTAAGAAACTGAAAGCGATCGTAAAGCGCAAAGGCGAAGATATTACCAAATATAGCGCGCAAGAAGCCGCTGTCGCTCTACGTTCTTTTGCCCTAGCATCGGTACGTTTGACGGGGCAGGGGAATGCGTTATTAAAAGTGCTCCCGACAGCGGTTGACGGCGAATGGATCACGCCTTGGCAGCTTATAGAAGGCGGGAAAGGGACCCCAAAAGCCGGCGCATTGATGCAGCACTGGCAGACTCTTGTGACCGCTTATCGAGCAGATAATGCCAATCTATGGAGCAAGCAGCTTGACCTCATCGAAACAAAAAATACGCCGCACACAAAATGGAAATTGCAGCTAGAGACCTTTTACAATAGCGCCGCACTGATTCCTAAAATTACGCTACTTTATGGGTTTCTCTTTTTGCTCACATTATGGGGCAGATTCGAACATTTTATCGTCCCTGCTTTTGCGGTAACTCTGAGTCTCCATAGTCTGGTTCTTTTAATACGTATTGCTTTGCTTGGGCGGCCACCTGTTAGCACGCTATATGAGTCTGTTTTATTCGTTGCATTGATTTCGGCGGTGTTTGGCTTTTGGCTCTATCGGCGTAAATTATATAAAGAAGGCCTTATGATCGGCGCGCTTCTGGGGGGAGTCTTATTAGCGGTGAGTGACGTTTATGCTGGGCAGAGCGATACGATGGGCGTGCTCATTGCTGTACTCAATACGAATATCTGGCTGGCGACGCATGTGATCTGCATTACGATTGGCTATGGCGCGTCGCTTGTGGTGGGAACGCTGGCGCATATTGCACTTATTCGGCCAAACCTTTCCAAACCTCTGCCATTCCTCACCGTGGTTGCGCTTTTATTCACCGCTGTCGGAACCATTCTTGGCGGTATCTGGGCAGATCAATCTTGGGGGCGCTTCTGGGGCTGGGATCCGAAAGAAAATGGTGCACTTTGGATTGTACTCTGGCTTATATGGCTGCTACATGGGCGAATGCTCAGTTTTATGGGGCGGCGTGGCTTTGCGGCGTTACTCGCCTGCACGAACATTATTGTAGCCCTTAGCTGGTTTGGTGTGAACTTGTTAGGGACGGGATTGCATTCTTACGGATTCACTGATTCGGCGGCATTGGGATTATTTTGGTTCTGTGTGATAGAATTACTAATTATTTTTGTACTTTATCTTTATCCACAATTTATGAAGAAGAAGGCCGAATAAACGGTTGCACGAGCCTTGGGGACTGTTTAATCAATCCTCATGCAAACTCCTTCACAAAAACCCGCAAATCCTAATTTTTCATCAGGCCCCTGTGCGAAACGCCCCGGCTGGTCATTAGACGCATTAAACAATGCAGTATTAGGCCGTTCACACCGTTCTGGCATTGGTAAAGCTCGCTTGAAGCAAGCTATCGAAATGGCGCGTGAAACGCTCGGCATTCCGGCGGATTATAAAATCGGTATCGTGCCGGCCTCTGACACGGGTGCCTTTGAAATGGCAATGTGGAGCATGTTAGGTGCACGCGGTGTTGATATGCTCGCATGGGAAAGCTTCGGCTCAGGCTGGGTGAGTGATGTGCTCAAGCAACTGAAACTCGAAGATAACCGCAAGTTTGAAGCCGATTACGGCGAGATTGCAAATCTAGCGGCCGTTGATTGGGCCCGCGACGTGATCTTCACATGGAACGGCACCACCTCAGGCGTGAAATGTCCGAATGGTGATTGGATTGCCTCTGACCGCGAAGGCCTAAGTATTTGCGATGCGACCTCAGCGGTCTATGCGATGGACATGCCGTGGGATAAGCTTGATGTCACGACTTGGAGCTGGCAAAAAGTACTCGGTGGTGAAGCAGCGCATGGCATGATCGTGCTCAGCCCACGTGCCGTTGAACGCCTGGAATCTTACACACCCGCATGGCCGATGCCTAAAATCTTCCGTCTGACCAAAGGCGGCAAGCTGATTGATGGCATCTTTGAAGGGGCGACCATCAACACACCATCCATGCTTTGTGTGGAAGACGTCGTTGATGCGCATAATTGGGCAGAATCTGTAGGGGGATTGCAAGGCATGATAAAACGCTCTGAAGCGAATCTTAGCGCAGTCGAAGTATGGGTAGAACAAAGCGATTGGGCTGCATTCTTAGTCGAAGATAAAACGATTCGCTCTAATACCTCTATCTGCTTAAAGATTACCGATAGCTGGTTCACCTCGCTGGATGGTGACGCACAGTTGAAAGCCATCAAAGCCATGTGCAAACTGCTAGACGAGCAGGGCGTTGCTTACGATATCGCTGGCTACCGCGATGCTCCTGCAGGCTTACGCCTATGGGGTGGTGCCACCATCGAAACCTCTGATTTACAAGCGCTCTTCCCTTGGTTGGATTGGGCATACGCCGAATTAAAACAAACATCAGCACAAGCTGCATAAAAGGAAATAGTCAAAATGCCTAAAGTTCTAATCTCCGATAAAATGAGTCCTACTGCGACGGAAGTCTTTAAAAAATCTGGCGTAGAGGTTGATGTTAAAACCGGAATGTCTGAAGAAGAACTGATTGCCATTATTGGTGATTATGATGGTTTGGCGATTCGTTCGGCAACGACCGTAACACCGGCTGTATTTGCAGCAGCGAAAAACCTTAAAGTCGTCGGGCGTGCCGGTATCGGGGTTGATAATATCGATCAACCTGCAGCGACTGCAAATGGTTGTGTGGTGATGAACACACCTTTCGGTAACTCTGTGACGACAGCAGAACATGCAATCTCGCTGATGATGGCGCTGGCGCGTATGATCCCTGCAGCCAATGCTTCAACCCATGCCGGTAAATGGGAAAAGAGCAAATTTATGGGCACCGAGCTTTACACGAAAACACTCGGTCTTATCGGTTGTGGTAATATCGGTTCTATTGTGGCGAATCGCGCGCAAGGCCTGAAGATGAAGGTGATCGCTGCAGATCCGTTCCTCTCGAGTGAAAAAGCGGATGAACTGAACATCCGTAAAGTAGAGCTTGATGAGCTACTGGCAGAAGCTGACTTCATTACGCTACATACACCGCTTAATGATTCAACGCGTAATATCCTCGGCCAAGAGAATCTTTCCAAGGTCAAAAAAGGCGTGCGTATTGTTAATTGCGCGCGGGGGGGCTTGATTGATGAAGCCGCTCTTAAGGAGGCGATTGAGTCGGGTCATGTAGCAGGTGCGGCACTTGATGTTTATGAGAGCGAGCCGGCAAAAGAGAATATTCTGTTCGGTATGGAACAAGTGATTTGCACGCCGCATCTCGGAGCCTCAACCTCGGAAGCGCAAGAAAATGTCGCGATTCAAGTAGCCGAGCAAATGGCAGATTATTTGTTAACTGGTACGGTAACCAATGCACTCAACACGCCGTCACTCACAGCGGAAGAAGCCAAACAACTCAATCCCTACCTTAATCTTGCGGAGCAACTGGGAAGCTTTGGTGGGCAGATTACTGAGAATGGCTTGAAGAGCATTACGATCGAATATATCGGAGAAATTGGCAAGCTAAACACCAAGCCTCTCACTGCCGTTTGCTTGAAGGGCGTGTTGGCTCCCATGGTGAGCAGTGTAAATGCGGTCAATGCGCGTAACGTCGCGCAAGAGCGTGGCATCGAAGTGATTGAAACCACCAAAGAGCAAAGTGGTAACTACCAAAGCCTGATTCGTGTGACTATCCAAACAGAGAAGCGTGAACGCGCTGTCGCCGGAACGCTCTTTGCCGGATATCCGCGTATCGTTGAAGTCGCGGGCGTCAAACTTGAAGCGAATTTGGGACAAAATATTATCTATGTGAATAACGAAGATAAGCCAGGTTTGATCGGTAATCTCGGTAAAGTATTGGGCGAAGCGGGCATCAATGTGGCTAACTTCCATTTAGGTCGCGGCAAAGACAGTGGTGATGCAGTAGCACTCGTAGAGGTTGATGAGGCGGTGAAAGATGACGTTATTGTTAAGATTGCGGCTTTACCCACGGTTAAGCAGGTGAAATTCTTGCGATTCTAAGATTTTCATGGCATTCTATTTAGATGGAATTACCAGAGAGTGTAGCTGAATTAAGAATTCTTGCAGAAGACGGTCTTGCGATCGCTCAGCGTAAAATTGGCGATCTCTATGTTCTCGGTACCGAAGGTAAAGAACAAAATTACGAACGCGCCTCCTTTTGGTATGGGCAGGCCGCGGCCAATGGCGATGCGGAAGCACAAAAATGCTTAGGCAATATGTATGCGAACGGCGTCGGCGTAAAACAAGACTACGAAAAGGCATTCATTCTATATGAAACGTCTGCGGCTCAAGGAAATGCGAAGGCAATTTTCAATCTCAGCTTAATGCACCAAATAGGGCATCATGCAGATAAGAGCTATGAGAAGGCCTTTGAGCTATGCGAACGATCAGCTGACAAAGGCTATGCCTCCGCGCAACTAAATTTGGCGCTCTTATTATGTGAAGGTAAGGGCTGCATACCGAACCATGGGCTTGCCTTAGAGTGGTTCGAGAAAGCTGCGGAGCAAGGCAACTCTGTCGCCCAGATGCATTTAGCCAATGCCTATGCTGAAGGTATTGCGACTGACAAAGACGAGAAGCAAGCCTTCCATTGGTATTTACAAGCCGCCGAATATGGCGATGTCGTGGCGCAAACCAAGCTTGCTGAATGTTATGAATCGGGCATTGGTATAGAAGCCGATACGGCAGAAGCGTATTTTTGGCTACGCTTAGCGCGCAAAGTAGACCCGCAAACCGTGCATTTCGATGAAAGTAGTTATCTCGAAAGAATAGCGGAAGCGCAGGTGAAAGAGCTCGAAGAGAAGGTGAAGCTTTGGCAGCCCAAAAAAGGCAAAAAACTCTCGCCTCTTTTCAATGTGAAGGAAAACCCAAAAGCTGCCGGAGTCGTGCCAGCTTAAAGGTTATCCACCTTATCCCATATATTGTCCGCCATTGATGGACAGCGTTTCACCGGTAATGAATCCAGATTTCTCATCTGCTAGGAATGATACGCAACGTGCAATTTCATCTGGCTCGCCTAAGCGTCCCACAGGAATAGCAGAGACGATCTTTTCCAGAACTTTTTCAGGCACCGCTTTCACCATTTCCGTCGCGATATAGCCAGGTGCGACCGCGTTAACGGTAATACCTTTGGCGGCGGTCTCACGTGCTAATGCTTTAGTGAATCCGATAACTCCTGCTTTAGCGGCAGAGTAGTTGGTTTGGCCGAATTGACCAAGTTGTCCATTAACGGAACTAATGCTGACGATACGACCATATCCACGCGCACGCATACCTTCAATCACCGCATGTGACATATTAAAGCATGAAGTCAGGTTGGTGGTAATCACTTGGTTCCAATATTCAGGTGTCATTTTATGCATGGCAGAATCACGCGTGATACCAGCATTATTGACGAGTACTTCAACAGGCTTTCCCAGCTTACTTTCAATCTGGCGAAGCGTGCTCTCGCATGCCGTATAATCTGCCACATCGAATTTATAGGTTTTAATGCCAGTACGATCGGTAAAGGCTTTCGCCTCATCATCACGGGTGGCATAACTTGCGACGACTTCAAAGCCATCGGCCTGAAGTCTAAGGGAGATAGCCTCGCCAATACCGCGAATGCCCCCTGTTACTATTGCTAATCGTTTTGTCATTTTCTTCTCCTATCGTTCAACGCAAAGCGCGATGCCCATGCCGCCACCAATACATAAAGTAGCAAGGCCTTTTTTCGCGTCACGACGTTTCATTTCGTGTAATAAAGTAACTAATATACGGCAACCTGAGGCACCAATTGGGTGACCTAATGCAATGGATCCGCCATTCACATTTACCTTGTCCGTATCCCAGTCCATGCCTTTATTGACTGCCAACGCTTGTGCGGCAAACGCTTCGTTCGATTCGATCAGATCTAAATCATTATGCGTCCAACCGGCTTTCTCGAGCGCTTTTTTCGTGGCAGGGATAGGACCTGTACCCATGACTTTCGGATCCACACCGGCCTGCGCCCATGATTTAATCGTTGCGAGCGGAGTCAGCCCATGTTTCTGTGCTGTTTCACGAGACATCATCATAACAGCGGCAGCGCCGTCATTAATGCCCGATGCATTACCCGCTGTTACCGTGCCTTCTTTATCGAAAGCGGGGCGCAAACCACCCAGTATTTCCATCGTGGTAGCACGTGGGTGCTCATCTGTATCCACCGTTACATCACCTTTGCGATGCTTGATCGTGACGGGCACGATTTCGTCAGTGAATTTTCCACTCGCAAGCGCCGCTTGGTATTTATCTTGAGAGGCGAGGGCTGTGGCATCTTGATCTACACGGCTTAGCTCATATTCTTTCGCCACATTCTCAGCGGTGATCCCCATGTGATAGCCGTTGAAGATGTCCGTTAGGCCATCATAAACCATGGTATCGATCAGCTTACCATTGCCCATCTTTACGCCATCGCGCAAGTGAGCCACGTGTGGAGAGTTACTCATGCTTTCCTGACCACCGGCGATCACAATATCACTATCGCCATTGGCAATCGCTTGAGAGGCTAGAGCAACTGTACGTAAGCCTGAGCCACACACTTGATTAATAGTCCATGCGGGAGTTCCAATCGGCAAGTTTGCACCCAAAGAGGCCTGACGAGCGGGGTTCATACCGTGACCCGCTGTCAAAACTTGCCCTAAAATCACTTCGGACACCGCTTCAGCAGGTATGCCAGTTTCTTCTAATAGATTGCTGATAACAGCCGCGCCGAGTTCATGTGCCGCGAGGGATGAAAACCCGCCCAAGAAACGCTCGATAGCGGTACGTTTAGCAGCAACAATAACGATATCAGACATAGAGGACTCCAGATTCATTGACAGTGTGGAATTGTTTTAGGGTAGGGAAGATGCACTGTCCAGTACCGCTGTGGAAATTGTTTAGAACTGCGTCATCCAGCGCTTCATTGGCAGCAGCATACTTTCCCCTTGTTCAAGCCCGGCTACCATGCCGACATGGCCCGAAGATGGTTTGATGAGCGTAACATCCTGCATGCCATCTACCAATGGAATAGCGCATTCATAAGGCACGATGTTATCGCGGGTGGGAACAGCAGCAAAAATAGGGATATTGAGTTCCTTGGGGCGAATCACTTGTCCGCCCACTTCCCATATTCCCTTAGGAAGTGGATTATCTTTTGGCCAATCTAATAGGCATTGTTCCGCGACCGCACGTGTCACATCAACACCATCATTGGCCCAATGCTGCATGGCGACGAAATGCATCTCATCACGGATACTGCTCGACTCGGAGAATTTACTAAATTGCTTAATCACACGTCCCGCATTGGCTAAATAACATAGGGATTGCACATTTTCAGATGCAAAGAGGGGGCGTTTATCAATTTTCTGGCGCAGCGCTAGGCGTTGCTCATTTTCCATTTTAGCAAAGGAATAATGGCTGAAATCCCAAGGTGTCGCTAAAAGAGCCAAACCCAGTACACGCGGGAATAGGCAGGTGAATGCCGTGGCAATCACGCCGCCGAGACAATAGCCAACGGTAACAAGAGGTCGATTAATAATTCCCCAATGCTCCTGAAGTGTTTCGAGCAGGCTCAGCACATACCCATCGACGCCCATATCAAAATCTTGTTCTTCGGGCGTATGCCACTCAACAATGCACACATCTAATGCATCACGGTTTAAATGCTGAACCAGACTGGTTTGAGGGGTGAGGTCGAGAATATAGTATTTATTGACCAAAGAAGGGATGCATAGCACCAAAGGGCGGCGTTCCGCATCTTTGCGATTGCCCGAATTATAAAAACGTAAGTTACAATGTTTGCCTTCAATAACGCTGGTAGTAGGGCTTAACTGGGGGCCAATGAACTTAGAATCGCGGTATCTATCCAGTCCCCTTAGAAACCTTGATTCGCGCGTTTCGCTCTCCTTCTGGATAGCTCTTTCGAGTGTCTGGAGCCTTCCCAAATTCGCCACGGATAATGGTTTCGAGGACGTGAATTCGCTGTTCGCACTTCTCAAGACGGCTGGCCAGTTCTTGAACTGAGCGTTCGCTATGTTCATCAGGCTTGCTAGATTGTTGATAGGGTGTCCCATTACTTACCGCATGCGTTTCCGTTTTTTTTGTACTGCTATGCCATAAATCATTGGATTGTTCCATCAAATGAAGTAATTTCGAGTTTAGGCTAGACTCTTCCATCGCATTGCTGAAGGAGTCTTGCCATATATCGAAAAACTGACGTGCAAAATCTTCAGGTTCCATAGCATTCTAAATATTAACAAAGAGTAACCTTATACTCTGATAACAACTGAGAATTCAAGTCATGAATGAGAAAAAAGCAAAAGATACTACCGAGCCCGTTTATATTAAGAAATATGCAAACCGCCGGTTGTATAATATGGAGACGAGCAGCTATGTAACGCTGGAGGATTTGGCGGAACTCGTCAAAAAAGATGTAAAGTTTATTGTGAAAGATGCCAAGACCGAAGCCGATTTGACTCGTCAGGTGTTGGTTCAGATTATCTTAGAGCAAGAGGCTGGGGGAGCCGAGATGCTGCCCGTTGAAATGCTACGATCGCTTATCCGTTATTATAATACGGATATGCATCAATCATTTTCAAATTACCTAACCGGTTCAATGCAAAGTTTTACGACGAACCAAGAGGAACTTCTGAAGAATTTTTCGTCTTTTGGAAAATGGGACTCTATTCAGGATCAGCAAACGGAGTGGTTTAAGAAAACAATGGAAATGATGAATCCGCTAAAATCTAGTTCAAGCTGAAGCTTCGTTCGAGCTCGCGAGACGCTTTTTGTGGCAAACATGAAGTATCCGTATTCGTTTCACTGACTGTTTCCATTCCAGCATCCGCCATCGCTTTTTGAAAAGCTGCAAAAGGTTCTTCTGGGACATTGTCCTCTATAGTCTGTTGTGCAATTTGAGTGCTTTCATTTTCTGCGCTCACATATTTTTGGAGAACTTCTTCATAAGGAACACCGCCTTGTGCTTCTTCTCGCGTGGTAACTTCGACGGAGTGTTCTTCATTCTCTTTTATAACTTCATTGAGTGCGGCGACGCCAAGTGCTCCGCCACCTACTGCTGCTGCTGCTGTTGTACCGCCCGCACTTACAGCGGCTACTGTGCCCGCGCCAGCGACGCTAATCGCAGCGCCCTTAGCAACAGAACGCACTGCGTCTTTGACGACTTCTTCGGTTGCTATTTTGGATAGCTCTTCACCTAAATCTTGCAACATTTGCAGAGGATTTAATTTACCTTCACCATCAAAGTATTTTCCCATAGAATGAGAATAGCATGGCAATGTGTCAGTTTTGTGACCGCAGGCTAGAAAACCGTTAAGCCGCCAGGTTTTTCAGCACGTAGCGTAGAATTCCGCCACTTCTGTAGTAATCCAGCTCATCCAGCGTATCGATACGGCAGAGCAATTGTACTTCCTGCGTTTCACCATTTTTGGTAATCGAAAGCGCCACATCGCACCCGGGCTTCAGCGTATCTAGGCCTTTAACATCAAACACTTCAGAACCATCAATACCCAGCGACGCATGGCTCATACCATCCTTGAAGCTGAGAGGTAGGACGCCCATACCAATCAAGTTAGAGCGGTGAATTCGCTCAAAGCTCTCTGTAATCACTGCCTTTACGCCAAGCAGGGTCGTGCCTTTAGCCGCCCAATCACGTGATGAGCCTGTGCCATATTCCTTACCGCCCATAACGACGAGAGGAGTCTCTGTTTCCGCATATTTCATCGCCGCATCGTAAATTGACATTTGATCGCCCGTTGGCAAGTAAGTTGTCCAGCCACCTTCGGTACCTGGGGCAAGTTGGTTGCGAATACGAACATTCGCGAAAGTCCCGCGCATCATTACTTCATGATTGCCACGTCGCGAACCGTAAGAATTCCAATTTTTCTTATCAACGCCATTCGCCTCTAAATATTCTGCAGCTGGGCTACCGGGTGCAATCCCGCCCGCAGGCGAAATGTGATCCGTTGTGATAGAATCACCCAGCAGAGCAAGAAGCTTTGCGCCCTTAATATCATCGCTATTAGCCGGAGCATCCATACCATCAAAGAATGACGGAAGACGTACATACGTACTCGCACCTTGCCAATCATAGGTTTGACCTTCGCCGACAGCAACATTCTGCCACGCTTCTGGACCCGTAAATACATCGCTATATTTTTCTTCGAACATCTCACGTGTTACGCAACGTGCAACCGTGTCAGACACTTCTTGGCTTGTTGGCCATACGTCTTTTAGGAACACATCATTGCCATCTCGGTCTTGTCCAAGAGGTTCCGTTGTGATGTCGATATTCATCGAGCCTGCAAGTGCATAAGCGACCACGAGAGGAGGGGAGGCAAGATAGTTGCCGCGCACATTCTGATGCACACGACCTTCAAAGTTACGATTCCCAGAAAGAACCGAAGTTACTACCAACTTATTATCTTTAATCGCATCTTCAACCGGCTCCATCAAGGGGCCTGAATTGCCGATACAAGTTGTGCAACCATAACCGACAAGGTTAAACCCGAGGCCATCTAATTCATCGGAAAGTCCGGCACGATTCAGATATTCAGTCACAACCTGTGACCCCGGTGCGAGAGAGGTTTTCACCCAAGGCTTCACCTGCATACCAAGCGCCCGCGCTTTTTGCGCAACCAAACCGGCGGCTAACATAACGGATGGGTTCGACGTATTTGTGCAAGAAGTAATGGCAGCAATCACGACATCGCCATGGCCGAGATCGAAATCTTTGCCTTTCACTGCAACGCGAGAATCTTGTCCTGTGTCACCTGTGTTAAGGTCTGCCCAATCTTTGTTCACAAACTGTGGAGCGGCATCTGCAAGCAAGATCATATCTTGTGGACGTTTAGGGCCCGAGATAGCAGGCTCAATGGTTGAAAGATTCAGCGCCATAACATCGGTAAAGACCGGATTAGCACTATCATCTCGCCACATGCCTTGCGCTTTGGCATAGGCTTCGACTAAAGCAACGCGGTCTTCGTCGCGGCCTGTTAGACGGAGGTAATTGAGAGTTTCTTCATCAATCGGGAAGATACCACATGTGGCACCATATTCTGGCGCCATGTTAGCGATGGTCGCACGGTCTGCGAGAGACAGGTGCTTGAGACCTTCGCCGTAAAATTCAACGAACTTACCCACTACGCCTTTATCGCGCAGCATTTTTACAATTTTTAGCACGAGATCAGTCGCCGTCATGCCTTCAGGAAGTTTGCCTGTCAGTTTAAAACCAACGACTTCAGGAATTACCATCGAGATCGGCTGCCCAAGCATAGCTGCTTCTGCTTCAATACCGCCCACACCCCAGCCCAAAACACCTAGGCCGTTAATCATGGTCGTGTGGCTATCGGTACCAACGAGTGTGTCTGGGTAAGCATATTCCTTGCCATCGACTTCTTTCGTCCACACACACTGGCCAAGATACTCTAGGTTTACTTGGTGGCAGATGCCCGTTCCAGGAGGCACTACGCGGAAGTTATCGAATGCTTTTTGTCCCCAACGTAGGAACTCGTAGCGCTCTTTGTTACGTGTCATTTCCAGCTCAACATTTTCATCAAATGCGCTATCTGTTCCGTAATTATCTACCATTACAGAGTGATCAATTACGAGATCCACCGGAGAGAGTGGATTAATCTTTTGCGCATCTTCACCCATCCCCACAATCGCATCTCGCATCGCGGCCAAATCAACTACGGCTGGAACACCGGTAAAATCTTGCATCAAAACGCGGGCAGGGCGGTAAGCGATTTCGCGCGGGTTCTTTTGGTTCTTCACCCACGTTGCAAAGGCTTCAATATCTTCTTTCGAGACCGAACGCCCATCTTCATAACGCAGCAAGTTCTCAAGCAATATTTTGAGCGAGTAAGGGAGTCGCGCAATATCCGCACCTAAAGCAGCCTCAGCTGTTTTGATGTTATAGTAATGATAAGTCTTACCATTAGATTCGAGAGTTTGTGCTGTTTTGAAGCTATCTTGGCTTTGCATGGGAGTTCTCCTATTAGTTGGCGCGATTTTTGAGTAATTGCGAGTGTGGGTCAAGCTAAACAAGCGGATATGCCTGCAACCAGCTTATCCATTAGCGTAAAGTAGTGCTCACTTCCCGCAGGAATGTCCACGCCTAGTAGATCGACATGAATAATTTTATGGCCGAGTGCTTTGGCCGTACGTTCCATTTTACTGTTATGACCATGTGTCACGACGAGGCAGGTTTTTTCCGTAGAATCTTTTAGCAAATTTTTAAAAACACCGCCTTTAACGCCGAATTGCTCAACAAAAGGTACTCCCACCAGTGAATCAAACCACACGGTGTGCCCTTTATAAGGCTCAAATACTTTTAAATAAGCGGTCGAGCGTTCAATAAATTTATCCATAATAGGCTGCGGTATCTTAAACAGCTTTTGGGAACCTGCTGTCTGCAGATATTCAACGCCCGCAACTTTGCCGCTACGATACATGAAGAAGATAGATTTCAGCATTTTCAACGTTAACTTCATATCCAGCCAGGCATGCGAATATTTCGTCGCGTTTTCGTTTTCAAACGCAATGGGAGGGAAATATTTAAGAGGAGTCTTTTCTACCTGTTTTTGCAAAAAAGTTTCAATCTGCTCACTTGCAAATAAAACAAGATCCGCTTTTTCGAGCATCTTCGCTTGTGAAGGCTTTAGCGAGAAATGGTGTGGATCAGCGGCCCCTTCTAAAAGCAATTGAGGGGGAGAGAGCTTAAGCGCTTCTGCGGCCATAGTAGCTAGCGAATGCACCGGCTTTATCGTGGCGACAATTTTCTTTTCTGCTTCGTTTGAAAAAGCGCTACCGCTAAAAAAAAGCTGAACGCATAACATAAATAATGCTACATAACGCATCATGGATCCTATTCCCTCATTATTACAGGCTAAACCGAAGGCTGACATCCTAATTGAGGCGCAGGCGCTTAGCAAGCGTTTGCAAGGGCGCAAAGTGCTGCAAGAGGTGGATTTCTCGATTGCTCGTAATGAGATTGTGACGTTGATTGGCCCCAATGGTTGCGGGAAGACAACGCTGCTTCGTTGTTTGTTAGGGTTGATTAAAGCCGATAGTGGTCGTATTCGCCGTCGCCGTGGATTGCGTATCGGCTACGTGCCGCAACAGGTGCATTTCGAACCTAACTTTCCGATGACGGTACGATATTTCTTAAAGATATCGACAAAATCTCCGGTGAATCCCGCGCAAGTTGTCGAATTAACAAAGATTGGAAAGCTTCTGGATCACCAAATGCGCCAACTTTCAGGCGGAGAGTTGCAACGCGTATTATTAGCGCAAGCTTTACTGAGCAAGCCTGAATTACTCGTATTAGACGAACCCGTGCAAGGCGTTGATTTCGGCGGACAGGCCGAACTTTATCGCATGATTCGCAATGTTAGCCGCGAGCGTGAATGCGCCGTGGTGATGGTCAGCCATGATCTGCACCTCGTGATGGCAGACACCGATCGAGTGTTGTGCCTAAATGGGCATATTTGCTGCTCCGGTACACCACAAGGGGTGAGTAAAGACCCGGCATTCGTCAAACTATTCGGCGAAGATGTCGCACGACAAATCGCCTTTTACGTTCACCGTCACGACCATCAACATGGTATGGATGGCACCATTAAGCACGCAGAAGAAGGACACACATGTTCGACGCCGTAATGTTCGACTTCTTCATTCACGCTTTATTAGCGGGTATAATGCTAGCGATTGCGACCGCACCACTAGGCTGTTTTGTCGTTTGGCGTAAGATGGCCTATTTCGGCGATGCGATTGCTCACTCCGCGTTGCTCGGGGTCGTGATGGGGCTCCTATGGCAAATTCCGCTTATCTTCGCGATTTTACCGATTGCCCTCAGCATTGGCCTTATCCTTGGTTTTGCACATGAAAAGAGCCGTTTCTCATCTGATACATTACTTGGTATCCTCGCGCATGGCGGCTTGGCACTGGGTGTGACCATCATGGCGATGACGCCGAGCTTGCAAGTTGACCTGATGGCCTATTTATTCGGGGATATCCTTGCCGTAACTGCTGATGATTTAGTCGCTATTTATATTCTCGCGAGCTTTGTGTTATTCATTCTGTGGTTCCGTTGGAGAGAGTTTTTACTCGTCACCATGAATGAAGAGCTGGCCACTGTGCAAGGCATCAACACACGCTATTACCGTATTGGATTGATGCTTCTTGTTGCGCTCACCGTCGCCATCAGCATTAAGCTTGTCGGCCTATTGCTGATAACCTCACTCTTGATTTTGCCAGCGGCAACGGCACGTTTCTTTTCCAAAAATCCTGCGCAAATGGCCATTCTTGCCACCTGTATCGCGCTCGTGATGGTCATAGGTGGGCTGTTCGCCTCCCTTACATGGGATACGCCATCCGGTCCGTCCATCGTACTGACAGGAACGGTGCTCTTTGCAGTGTTAGCGGCGATAACGCGATTTAAGCGGAAATCGCTCGCATCTTCGTAAAGCCGTTATCAAGATCAGCTTTTAGATCACCAGCGTCTTCTAAGCCAATATGAACGCGGAATAACTGGCCGTCACCGACTTTGCTAGCCGTACGGATATTATCCAGCCATAGCGGTAGAATTAGGCTCTCATAGCCACCCCAACTCCAGCCCATGCCGAAATGATGCAGATTATCAACAAAAGCTGCAATCTGTGCATCACTCATCGCAATGGTGCGGAAAGCAAATAGGCCATTGCTGCCATTAAAATCGCGCTTCCAATATTCGTGCCCCGGACATTCTTCAAACGCTGGATGCAGAATTTGCGTCACTTCCGGCTGAGTTTTCAACCAGTGAGCAATCTCTAATGCCACTTTCTCATGTGCAGGCAAACGCACACCCAGAGTACGCATTCCACGCATCATAAGGAAAATTTCTTCACTGCCTGCGTTCGCCCCAATATTCTTATGAGCTCGTTTAAGTGCTGGCCAAGTTTTCTCATTCGCACAAGCAATTCCCATCAACAAATCAGAATGCCCAGACAGGTATTTACTGGCAGACGCAATCCAAAGATCAACGCCTAGTTCAAAAGGTTCGCAGAGTAGGGGGGCCCCCCAAGTATTATCTAATACGAGGTAAGCATCATGCTTGTGAGTCACAGCCGAAAGCGCTCTAATATCCTGCACTTCAAAGGTTAGTGACCCCGGGCTTTCAGCATAAACAACTTTAGTATTATCTTGAAAGAGCGCTTCAATATCGGAGCCTAGGGCTGGGTCATAGTAAGTAACCTCAATGCCTAAACGAGTTAGCTCTTTATCGCAAAAATGACGAGTGGGTTCATAAACGGTATCAATCATTAATAGATGATCTCCGGCACTCAATAGCGCTAGAAGGGCAGTGGCAAAAGCGGAATTGCCGCATCCTGTTAAGATGACACCTTCCGCGCCGAAGAGATCGCATAAATCAGTCGTGAATTTTTCAGTGACTTGATTGCCATAACGCCCGTAGACTGCGGTTCCAAGCTTACCTTGGCGCGAAAGTTGGTATTCCGCAAAATCTTTAAATAAAATCGTCGAACCACGCATAGGCGGAGGATTAACCATACGACCATGATTAAACGGATCGCGCCCCACATGTGTGTATTTAGTTTTCGTCTTCATCAATTCATTCTCCTCGTTAAAGCAGCGCCTTATTTACTTGGCATTAACACCTTTTATACTCTACGCCAATAAAATGACAAAAAACTCTGACAATATCATCGCTTTTATGGGCGTTGCAGGTGCGAATGCTGATTTAGCGTGTCGTAAAAGCGAACCTTATATGGAAACTCTACCGTGCTCAACCTTTGAGGCGGTATTCGAAGCCGTACGAGATGGCAAGGCGCGTATCGGAATGCTCCCCATGGAAAACTCACATGCAGGCCGTGTGTCAGAGATTCACAATTTATTGCCTGAAATGGGCTTGCACATTGTGGGTGAACATTTTTTGCCCGTTCAGCATGTCTTGGCAGCGCCAACAAAGGTGAAAATTAAAGATATTACAGAAGCTTACTCGCACCCTCAGGCACTAATGCAATGTCATAAAACACTGCAAAAGCACACTATTACGGCCAATGCTTCATCCAATACAGCAGTGGCAGCACAGCAAGTGAAAGAGTGGGGCGATAGCAGTAAAGCCGCTTTATGCTCAGAACTTGCAGCGGAGCTTTATGGTTTGGAGATTATCGAAGCCAATATGCAAGATAGCAATGATAACGTGACTACCTTCATCAAAGTGGCTCGCGATATGCTGGAAGACGAAGAGCTGGAAGAAGGCTCAACAATGATCCTGACTTCCATCGTATTCGAACTTCGCAACATACCGGCAGCGCTCTATAAGGCCCTGGGCGGATTTGCGACCAACAACGTCAATATGTTGAAGCTAGAGAGCTATGTCGCAGGTGGCGCATCACCAACCGCACAATTCCTTGTGACGTTTGAAGGAAAGCCCGACGATGTGCCTGTTCAACTCACATTAGAAGAACTTGGCTTCTTTACCAAAAAGATCGATGTACTGGGCGTCTATCCTGCAGCAGCAGACCGCACACACTTTAATATCTAATATAAAACGTCCTCTAAAAGATTGATTCCTGAGGTTAGCTACCCTTCTATATTTTCCATAATATAAAACCCGAAACCATGCGCCCATGACGCTGAAGTTTAATAACGCCTTCTTTTTCGAGTAAGTTAATGGACAAAGAGACCGATTTTCGAGTGAGTCCTGTAACCCCAACAAGCTCCGCAATGCTTATTGGCACAACTTCATCGACACTGCGAGTGCGCGACATTAGAATGTTGAAAACAGTTAAAGTAGCGCCATAGGACGCAGATTTATTTTTAATCATTAGCGTGAGTTTTTCGAGGCTTCCGCTGTCTACTTGAACAAAATCATTAAACGGCGCTTCTTGGGTGGCTGGTGCCATAGTTTGCATCTTAATTTCCCCTAATGTGTAACTTCTATCTCTCAACAATAGGAGATATATGTTACAAGTCAAGCTCCAATAATTTGAGGCTTTTCAATGGGATAGTGAATTTTAACTATTTATATACCAAAATACCATTTTTATCCCCTTACCCCTTTTAAAACGAGTTACATCGATACAGCCAAAGGCGCTGCGCTATGCGAAAGGCGTTGCTGGTCGCAACGATCAATAGGATTTACGGTGCCACAAGGCACCTCTCTCACAAGAGTAGAGCGGGTTTAGCTTAGCGAGGTGTTGGGGAAGGCGAGGCCGTGGCTTCTTTCATCGGTTAGGTTCCTTCAGAAAACTTCACTTTAAAGACACGAATTTTACATACATCACTGATTTATCTAGTAAAATTGCCAATGTGGGTGGCTGCCTGAAAGCACACCGGTTAGCACAGAACCAGCACCCACACCAAAAAATAATAAAGGCAAAGCCTATGGGAAAACGACTAAACGCGAAACGGTGTCGCGGGAGTTTTGACTCCGAAACACTTTTATGGCGCGCTGTGGTAAATCAGCACGTTTGCGATGCGCGATCGGAAAGTTTGAAGCCTGATAACATCGCTTTAAAGCGTGATGCCTTCCAGTGGCTTTTGTTCGATAACGCTGATTTTCCAATGGTTTGCTACATGGCTGAATTAGACCCTTCCCATATACGCAAAACCATGAGGAAATACTATGATGAGTTGCAGCGAGACAAAACTAATCAAGTTCATGAATGCCGTACAGGCGACGAAACACTCCCCATTTCTACAAAAAACCGAAAATGCCGAGAAAGCGCTTAATGCCGCTGTCGATGTCGTTTGCGACATGAACGCCCGCCTGATGAAACTGGAGGAGAAAACCCCAAATGCCTAGAGCCGACAATCCTAAAATTGGACGATGTAACTGCCCGCAATGTGACGCAGTAAACGATGTTTTGCAGAACCGAGGCGGGAAGGGTGCAGCCTATTTTTATTGCGTTTGCGGATACCATGCGCGCTGGAATTATGCCCAGACCCGCGAGATCTTTTTAACCCCAAAACCAGTAATAAGCGAGCCGCCCCATGATGAACCCGCAACCGATACCAGCACCGCCACCGTTACCACCGAAGGAGGTGGAACCGGAGAGCCAGAACCTGCAAAACGAAACACCGGAAACAGCTTCTTCGATTGAGCTGGAGCACCTTGAAAGTATCAATATCTCTGATGCGCTCGAAACAGCGAATGAAGCCCCTTTAGGGGATGAAGGTTTCTCTATAGGGGACGAAAACCCTATAGGGGAGGAATCCGACCTAGCAAGCAGTGGCGTTTTAAGCGCTGATGAGTTCTATAATGGCGTGTTTTCTCCCCTACATACGGTTCCAGCAGCGCTTTTGAAATTGGAAAGCCTGCCTATAAGGCAATCAGAAGAGCCAGCCGCTCGCAATGCTTCAGATGCACTTTACGACATTGCCCTTGAAACGCCTTTATTCCGGTTCCTGATTGAGCCGAGTAATCTTTGGGTGCAGCGAGCCGTTGCTATTGGAGCCTACGCCATTCCGAAAAGCCGTGCCGTCATGTTTGAGATCAAAGCACGGAAGGCTCAGGCGGCGGAGGTAGAAGAAAATGACAAAACTGAACAATGAACAAATTGACGAATCTGCCAAAGCGGTAGCAATATTGGCAGTTCAGGGCCTCAGCATGGTCGAGCAATCTTATATAAGCAAAACCTCTACCGAAAAGCGGAATCGAATTTTTCACCAAACTTATGCATTAGCAAAAGAAGAAATAACCAAAGCCAATGTCTAAAGACGCAAAAATAGAAGGTTATTACGGTGGGCGCGGGCAGGGCAAGAGCACAGGCGTCAAAGCCAGAATTGCCAAAGAATCCCGCGTCATCGTGTATGATCCGATGAAAGAATATCACCGAGAGAGAGGCTTTAAAGCTGCTCGCTCACTTAATGATGTTCGCAAGCTGATGATTGCTGGTAGGGGCATGACCTATAAGATTGCCTATCAGCCCGCCTCACAAAATCACTATCAAGCGTTGCATGAGCTTTGCCAATACCTCTTTTTCGCGCAGCAGCCCTACCACCAGAATAAAAGCAAGCGCCAGATGGTTCTAGTCGTTGAAGAAATGAACCTAAGCGCACCGAGCCATAACTTGCCGGTCAATCAGCGCGGTTTTAGCCAGGCGGTTCTGCAAGGCCGTCACTACGGTATTAATATTATCGGCGTCACCCAGCGCCCCAAAACGATTGCGCCGATATTCCGTGACAATGCCGATGTTGAGAATGTCTATAAGCTTTCCTGCCCTGATTCAGTGGCCTATATCGAAAAGAAGATACGTGATCCCAAATACAAAGATGCCATATTTGCTTTAAAACCGCATGAATATCTCATTATCGAAAGTTTCGCGGTTAAAAGGGGTAAAAACAAATTGTCACGTTAAGTTAATAAAACTTAAACGATTCCAATGCTATAGTTGATGCTTCTTCTTATTTAGTTTTTAGCATCCCTTTGATGTATCATTTCATATTTTAAACCAAAAAAATTCTAACGATGAAAAACGTACTAATTTTCGTTCTCGTAACCGTTGTATCTTACTTTTTCTTTCAAGCGTCAATGTGGCTTGGTGACTTAATTCCTATCTTGATTGGTTCAGCCAGAGGCTTTGCAATTGGAACAGTATTAGGTTTTTTAGTCATTTGTGCTTTGAGTGGAGGAGACGATAGCAGCGATGAAGGTGTGAAGACAAAACTAGCAGGCGTGTTAGGTATTGTAGCAGGATGGATATGGATATTTAACGTTCTTTAATTCTATTGCTTCACCTCT
>JAQXAR010000013.1 GCA_029252805.1 Rickettsiales bacterium | reverse complement strand
CGCCTGTGGTGCCACGAATACCGATTGTTGCGACTGGAGTTTCAACTTGCATTTCGCCTGGGTTATTCGCGGCGATTTCACCACTCACGAATTTGAACATACCTTTGAGTACATTGATGGATGAAGAGCCGTCACCGGTTTCAGCATCATAAACGAAGCTATCGAGCGTCATACGGGCGTCAGAACCTAAGGTGAAAACCGAGCCATCTTCAAAGGTAATGCCGATTTTACTGTTATCGGCTGTTAAGACTACATCATTTTGGAAAACAGCATCGCCTTGCTTGAGCTCAATATCTACGCCACCGCGTTTTACCGTCACTGAACCTTCTAATTTTTCAACCGCGCCGATTGCTGCTTCGGTATGAGTGGGACCGGCATATTCTTTCGGCGCTTCTGAGTTAGCCAAAACATTGACAGAGCTGCCAGCAATCTTCTTGCCTGTTTCAGAAATCAGGGTAGGGGCATCATCATGGATGAAATAGTTCTCGGCGATCACTAATGTATTTTGTGCAGTCACTAATAGGTCATGCCCTTCACGGGTAAACTGAGCATCGAGCAGCTCATTACCCAGCGGCATTTCACACAGGCCGTGTATCGTTGTGCAATCTACGGCAGTCTGTTCGGACGGCTTATTAGAAGCAGTTTCGAGCGTTTCGAAAATATTTGAATCAGGCATAAGCGTTATCACCAGTTCATTAAATCTATTAGTATTATTAACTATACCTTGAAATGGTTAATATACATTTAAATTGAGAGTGGATTGCATTTAATAAGGGGCAGGTGCACACAGCGTTTTAGGTAATGGTGGACAAGATGTGTTACCGCTGCTTGTAGAATACACCATGCCATACAGTCATGGTTGGTATTTATATCGCTGCGGTTTTATCGGCGGTTATGTCAACGATATCATCGTTGCTAGTGTTAGCATCACCCACTCTTTTCCATGATGTTGATCACCGCTTATTGCGTCGGGTTGGTTTCTTTTAGTGTTATGAGGTAGACTAAATCATATCCCTCTTTTAGCATAAAAGCCTTAGGTGAAAGTTGACCAATATCAAATCTATTTTGAGTGTATTGGCTACGATGCTGTGGTGAGAGAGTTCTTTCAAAAATATTATGCGAAGCTGGTATTGGATTATCCGGCGATTGCGCTATTGCTGATCTTTACCGTTGTTGGTTTTTTTGGCTATCACGCGCCACAGTTTCGGCTGGATGCATCGTCGGAATCACTGTCATTGGAGAATGACCAGGCGTTGAAATATTATCGTTCCATCGCCGCGCGTTATGGCTCAAATGATTATTTGCTGATTACCTATACGCCCGAATCCGATTTATTCAGCGCGGAGATTTTGAAAGAGTTATACGATCTTCGCACTGATTTGGATGAACTGGAACGGGTGGAATCGATTATCAGTATTGTCGATGTGCCGCTGATTAACAGTCCGCCTTTGACGTTGGATGAGCTTAGTCACGGCATTCCTAATCTTTTGAGTCCCCAGACGGATCTAACCATGGCGCGTAAGGAACTTCTGGCCAGCCCTATCTATGCTGATTTACTCATCAGTCAAGATGTTGGAACCACCGCCCTATTGGTGAGTTTTAAGGAAAATGGAGAGCTCTTGAAGTTGATCCAAAAGCGTGATCAGCTACGAGAAAAGTCATGGGGTTCGGCTTTATCGGGTAATGAAGCGCGGTTACTCAAACTCACGGAAAAAGAATATAGCCGTCATAATGCCTTGGCGCAGCTTCAACAGCAGCAAGATATCGCCTCAGTCCGCGTCATCCTTGATCATTACCGCGATAAAGCGAAAATTCACCTGGGTGGGGTGCCGATGATTGTGGCCGATTCGATTGATTATATTAGTAAGGATTTACGCATTTTTGGTATCGCGATTTTATGCTTTCTAGTGGTGTTACTCACCGTTATTTCCCGCGTGGCCCGCTGGGTGTTTTTGTCGATGTTGAGCTGCTTCTGTGTTGGCCTAAGTATGATTGGCTTCATGGGGTTAATGGATTGGCCAGCAACGATTGTTTCGGCTAATTTTGTTTCCCTTTTGCTGATTTTTACGCTGTCATTCTGCGTGCACCAAATTGTACGCTACCGCGAGTTTCATGAGGAAAAACCCGAGGCGACTCAGCGTGAATTGGTACGTGATACGATACTCGATATTAGCGTGCCCTGCTTTTACATGGCTTTTACGACGGCGATTGGCTTTGCTTCGCTTGCCGTGAGTGACATCCGCCCGGTTATCGATTTTGGCTGGATGATGACGATCGGTATCGGTTTTTCCTTCTTCATTAGTTTTATCATTTTTCCCGCTGCATTGATGTTTCTGAAACCCTCACATCCACCCGTGCAATATGATTTTACGGGGAGCATTACCCGCTTCTTCGTGCGGATAATTAAGAGCCATGGTAAGCCCATCCTCATTATTTTTGCGGTGTTGATGGGCTTAAGTATTTGGGGCATTAATCAGCTTTACGTGCAGAACCGCTTTATCGATTACTATAAGCAAGATACTGAAATATATCAGGGTATGGAGATGATTGACCGCAAGCTGGGCGGCACGACTCCGCTCGATGTGATCATCGACGCGCCTGCCGGATTCATTCAAGGGCAAGCGCAAGAACGGGCTTATCTGGAGGAAGAAGGCTTCTGGATAGAGGATAGCGGGCCGAAAATAGTCGAAGGTTATTGGGTGGGCGAAGCATCGCAAAAGCAAGTGGCGGCCATTCACGATTATCTGGATGGGCTGGAAGAGAGTGGCAAGGTTTTGTCGTTTCATAGTACCGCGCAGTTACTGAAAGATTTGGATGAGGAGAGATCTCTCAACCGTCAATATTTGGGCGTGTTGTATCAAAAGCTGCCCGATTCGGTGCGGAATATTTTGTTTGATCCTTATCTCTCAGAAGATGGCAATCAGCTACGCTTTAGCTTGCGCGTTTATGAATCGAAACAAGGGCAAGATCGCGAAGCGCTGGTACAAAAGATTCGCGATTACCTGACTCAAGATTTGGAGTTGGAAGCAAATCAGGTACATCTGACGGGTATGATGGTGCTGTATAATAATGTGCTGCAAACTTTATTTGAGTCACAAATTCTAACGATTGGTGTGGTGTTTGTTACCATGTTCCTCATCTTCCTATTACTGTTTAGAAGTTTCAAAGTGGCGGCCGTGGCGATTGTGCCGAACATCACGATTGTCGCTCTGGTGCTGGGGCTTATTGGTTGGTTGGGCATCCCGCTTGATATTATGACCATTACCATTGCGGCCATTTGTTTCGGTATGGCCGATGATAATACCATCCACTATATTCACCGTTTTCGACAAGAATATGCCAAGCATGGTGATTACTGGAGAGCCGCGCGGGAGTCTCACAATACCATTGGGCGTGCGATGTATTATACCTCTATTACTGTCATGTTTGGGTTCTCTATTTTAGCATTTTCCAATTTCATGCCGACGATTTATTTTGGATTGCTGACCGGATTTTCAGCATTGGTCGCGTTGCTCGCTAATTTAGCATTATTGCCGTTGATCCTCATTTTCTTCAAGCCTCTGGGTAAACATGACACCCGTTAAGTTGAAGCGAAGTTTGTCGCTGCCTTTGGTAATTTTTTATGGATTAGGCACCATGGTGGGTGGGGGTATTTATGCGCTGACCGGTAAGGTGGCAGGGCAGGCGGGTATGCAGGCGCCACTCTCCTTTATCCTATCGGCTTTATTAGCGTTACTCACGGCGTTCTCCTATGCGGAACTGTCGGCACGGTACCCATTCAGTGCGGGCGAGGTGAAATATGTGAGTGCGGCATTCTCCAAGCGGTCATTCTCGATTCTGATCGGCTGGCTGGTCGTTTTTATGGGGGTAATTTCTGCCGCTGCATTGGCGACGGCGACGGCGGGATTCATACAGGACTTTATTGCCCTGCCTTCGCTGTCTTTAACGGCAGCATTAGTGATATTACTCGGCTTAATCGCTATTTGGGGAATTGCGGAATCGGTATGGCTGGTCGCGGTAATTACGATCATTGAGATTGGCGGCTTATGTTTGATTGTGGCGATGGGATGGGATGAACTAATGACCTTACCAACACGCTGGCCCGAGATGATACCTACTGTAGATGCTATACTCTGGGGTAGCATTTTAAGCGGTGCCTTTCTGGCTTTTTATGCTTTTATTGGCTTTGAGGATATGGTCAATATAGCGGAAGAAGTAAAGGACGTACGTCGGGTAATGCTGGTGGCGATACTCACCTGTATCGTTACCACCTTGGGCATTTATATTTTGGTGATGACGGTGGCGGTATTGGTGGTGCCGCCGCAAGAGTTAGCCGCCAGCAACACCCCGCTAGCGCTGATTGCCGCGCGAACGGGTACGTCGCTACCGCCCTCGCTAATGGGCGGCATTAGCCTGTTGGCGATCATTAACGGCGCACTGGTGCAGGTGATTATGGCTTCGCGCGTTTTATATGGCATGGCACAAAGCAATAAGGCGCAGCAGTGGTTGGGAAAAGTTTCTGCACGCACACATACGCCGCTTAATGCGAGTCTAGTCGCAGTAGCGCTGGTGATGAGTTTTGCTTTATTTATGGATCTGGAGAGTCTGGCACGTGTCACGAGTGCCATTATTTTATTCGTATTTGCGACCGTAAATGCGGCATTACTGAAACTAAAATGGTCTGAACGAACCGTTCACACAACTGGTTTTACGACCCCGTGGTGGGTATGCCTTTTGGGTTTTATGACCTGTTGTGCGATGCTTGCTTTTGGCATTGGCAAAGAACTCTCGGCGTTACTCCCCGCCGCCTAGACTATGCACATAAAGCGTGAGTTGGCGTAGCGTCTCTTCATCCAAAATATCTTCCCAAGCTGGCATCATGTCATGCTGTGGGTTCTTGATTTGGTTGACAATGCTGGCCCTATCGCCTGTGCCCTTTAGCCAGATGCCATCGGCCAAATGCGGAGTGCCAAGATCGCGGTTTCCGGCGCCATCTGAGCCATGACAGGCAGCACAATTCGTTTGAAATAACGTATAGCCTGGATGCATTACATCGACACTTTTGGGTAAAGCGAGCACGTAATCAGCAATCTTGCCAATTTCATCGGATTCCAACGCATCTTCAAAGGGTGGCATGAGGGTGTTACGCGGGCTGGCATGCTGATCGCGAATGCCTAGCTTAAGCGTTTTATAAATATCTTCCGGCGCACCGCCCCAGATCCAATCACCATCATTAAGTTTGGGATAGCCTTCCGCCCCCTTGCCATCGGTGCCATGGCACGTGGCACAATTTTCTTTAAAGGCCGCCTTGCCTTCTGCAATCGCAAATCCATGCAATGCTGTATCATTCAGAACTTCCTCGAATGTCGCGGTTTCGAACTTCTCAAATAACTTTGCCTTATAAGCACTTTCAGATGTTCCATTTGAAATAACTGACCAATAGCAAACGGCAAAAACCGCCGCAAGAGCCAAAGGCCAAACCCATTTGGTATTGTTAGATGGTGAAGTCATACTACCTCCTGTGAGAATTTCTCATTTTGGATGTTATAGGAGGATGCTACACTTGCTTTGACTTTAGTCAACTCTTCCTATTTCTTGCATTTTGGAAGGTGTAGATTCCAGAATTTCTCCATGGTTAGGTAAGTGAAGGAGGCACTCCAGGCAATAAGTACCAGCCCGTTTAGCACCTCAACACCCGTGACAAAGCGCAGAGGCCCTTTGGGAAAGATATCACCAATCCCTAAAGAGGAATAGGTGGCTGCGGAGAAATAGATATAGCTCAAGAAGCCACGCTCGAATTCACCGGAAAGCGAACCAATATGCCCCACTTCAACCATCAGCTAGAAAGCAATACCGTAAAGCCAAACAGCGATAGTGTGCCCCGTAAAAATGGCCATCATCACCACAAGTATTCGAGTGCGTGGGGCAAAAGTCAACCGCGGCAACCACCCCCATACTAGCCGCATAATTTCATAAAACAGCAAAGTGGTGATGGCGACCAATAGAATACTGATAAAAAGTGCCAATATCTGAGAACGAAACGGCAGAGCAACAGTATTTCAGGCCGTTGAATGAGGTTCTTCGTAAAGACGTACATTCAAAGGTAACGCCACACTCAGTTTGCGAAGAATTTGAGCCTTTAATTTTGCAGCTCAGCTTCATCAAACCGTAACATGAAAAAGCTACTATTAGAGCGTGGAAGAGAAAGAAAAATCCAACAAAAGCATTCTGGAGCGTTTTAGGTACTCTACCGGAAGAGCGATGGCTATGCTGCAGATTCCACTGCAATTGGCGCTAATCAACCCTAAAGCGCCCAATAGTAACTCAGTAGAAAAGGAAGTTTTTCCTGACCCTATTACTGTCATAGACGAAGTGCCAAGCGTTGATAGCATAGCAACTGTATCGCCCTTTTTGGAGGAAGAAGAAGGGCTATCATTAGAAAAAACGAGTCCTGGCGGTTTTGCCTATATTGATTATAATACTGATTATAAACAAGAGTTAAACGCACGTATTCTAAAAAGCAAGCTGACAGGGGAGTCGCAGGCACATAATATTGATAGCCTCGTCGCTGGGCAAAGCCGCGTTTTTAATTTGAGCGAAATGGCGGGAAATGGTGAAACGGTTACGCTTAGCCGTGAAGATGTCAAAAAACTAAATAAAGCCGGGGTTCCGCTAGAATACACTTGGTATGCAGGCGATGTGCATGAAGCCCATCAAGATATTATTGTTGATAATCTAGCAAGATTTATTGCGGTAGATGGCGTAAAGGTGTTGAAATGGCGTACTTCTGGCAGCAAGGGGCCCAAAATATATGGAATGCCTACGGTAGATGGTGAGTTGCGCCACGACACGCATGTTCCGTTAAGCCGTCGCGCCGTCAAAACGGATTACATGAATCAAAGTAACTTCCGCGATAATGAAGCAACCATGGCATATTTAATTGAGAATCATGCGATTCCACCGGCAGGGCAGCGAATATGGGATCTCTCAAACTTCCCTCAAGCAAATGAAGACCTCCGCGACATTTCTAATTTTACCCGTCAACAAGACTCGCGTAAATTGCTATTGAATATATTACGCTTCCAGCCCGAAATGCCTAAGGGAGTTGACTATGAGTTAAGTAATAATCAGCGGCTGGCTCAGCTTGCTCTTTTAGAAAGCAGACCTGCGTTACAAATCGGTCCGGATCCTCATATTTATAGTTTTTTAGGTAACTTAAAGCGGCATAGAACTAAAGATGGGTTGGGGAGGTTATCGTATAAAACCGGTTCGTATGGCGGGATAGGACAATTTAATCTTAAAAAACCAATTAAAACAGCCATTGCTGGTACTCCTTTTGTGAATCGAGAAACAGGGGAATGGAATAATTTTGAGGTGGCAGGGGATACCATTTCCAATGCAGAAGATTTTCTCAACTCACCGATGGCACAAATTTATGCCCTTTATTACACCCAGCAAGATTACAGTAAGATTAAACGAGCGGGTTATCATCCTGCGGGCGTTGCAGCGGTGGCGCATTTACTGGGTCCAAAAGTCGCGCAATACGAAAATTATGATACTAACACAGATGATAATGGGACTCCTGGGCGTGCCTATTACAAAGCGTCAAAAGGTTATCCCTATCAAGTTATTCCAGAAAAATTTTGTTTGAAAAATGATTCTCTTTTAGGCAATGGCCTTAACCCAAAACTTATCAAAGTGAGTGTAGAGGGGCAGGCAAAATTAGACGAAACGTTTCGTCGTGATTATGAGAAAACCATCAATTTGGTTGATCAAGGTCGCAATACGAAGAGTGCCGAAGAACGTGAGGTATTAACCAGCCGAGTTGACGAACTAATGAAGAAGCATAATATACCTTACCCTCAGGTTCCTTTAGAGCAGCCGCACCCGAGTAAGGAAATGCCTAAACGCATTCGCCCCGTTATTCGCAACCCTTATGCGGAAATTCCGGACATTGCTGTTAGCGAAGGTGGTGTGGCTTCAGGCGGCAGCAATCCACCTGATGATCTGGAAATAACTGCCCCACTCGCTCTTTTACAAGCTAGCGGCCCCTCATCACACAGCGCTGAAGAGGAAGAAGTGCTGCCTGTGTTGATCTCAGCATTAGGAGAACTACCCGCTGACGCACCAGTAGGAACTCTTCCGGGTGATACTGCCACAGACATAGAGGAGTCACCTGGAGAAATAATCAAAGATAACTCTCCGGTAGAAATACCCCTTCTGGTAGAAGCGCCCGTGCTCTCTCAGGAAACAGTAGAGGAAGAAGTAGGGGAAGTAGAGGAAGTAGAGGAAGTAGGGGAAGTAGGGGAAGAAGAGGAAGAAGTAGGGGAAGTTGCTGAGTCAGTCACTTCACCTGCTTCGTCTCAGGTAAATAACGATATACCTTCTGCATCAGAGGCAGGCGAACCGCAAGGTGGTCGGAAAAGTGATGCAGGTGTTCCTGCTAGCGAGAACAAACTCAGTATAACTTCCGCTGCTGTAGCGGTGGGCAGCCTTCTTGCTATTCCTATTACGGTCAAAGAAATTTTTATTGGCAAGAAAGACCCTAAAACACAAAAACGGGAGAAGCCAAAGGCGCTTAAAATATTGGCAGGTGCGGCCGTGCTTGGCCTCACAGCTCTCGTCGCGCATAAGGCAGGAATCTTTAGTTGGGCAGCGGCAGAAATGAAGCGACGAAATGATGGTCAGCAAAATCTAGATCGTTAGTTTAAAACTATTCGCGAATTTCAATTTTCCGAAATGGGAGTTAGGGGGGGGATTACTCTTTTGAAATACCTTTTGGTAATGCGTTACTCGCAATATCGATGGCATAGGCTGGTGATTTATCACTCGTTAGCGGTGTTTCCAAAATTGTTTTCATCAAAGCGATATCGTAATAGGAATCGCGGTAAGCTTTATAGGCTTCCGTATCACCCTTGTCGCCTGTCTTTTTAGGGAGCTCACCTTGGAGGTTATTATAGGTTTTGAAGCTATGACTCGCATGGACCAAGCTCCCTTGATATTGCTTGCGTAGAAAGGCCATCTCTGCCCCTTTGGTTGGCGTGATATCTTGGAAATGTTTAAGTAAGGTTTCCGGGTTATCCGTGCGCCCTGTCGTTTCCGAACTTCTCACTTCAGCTTGGCGTTTGAACTCCTCAAAAAGTTGTGTGGTGGCGCTAATCGCTTGACGTGCTTCTGATTCCATCACCGCGGCCATGCGGATATTTTTAACGACTCGTTCTGTTGAGATTATTTTATCTTCATCTTCATTGATGAAGTGTTTCGATTGAGAGTCCCGGTTCTGCTGAATGGCAAGTGAGAGGCGTTCGAGTGTGCGATCATCGCCTTTGAGTAACTCGTCAATGGTGAAGTTTTCTTTTCCGATGATAATGGCAGCAAGCTTGTCTGAATCAGTATCATATTCGTAGGAAAGGTTTTCTACGCCACAGCCTGAGGCAACGTTTTTCCAGCCTGTTTCGGGCGCGAATTCAACGACTAGATCTTTAACGGCACGGTTTAAACGGCCTTGTAAATAGGGGTTGTTAATAAAGCTCGTAAACGTCTCTTTAGCATTTATTTTTCCCTCCTCATCTGCGCCTAGCATATGCGCAAGGGCGAAGGTGAGATGCGGCTGGCCAAAGCCGGTATAGCCATGGGCGGCGCCATAACCAATTGCGCGCATGGAATCCACGTGCGCATCGGGAGTGCCGCCGGGGCGGAAGTCAAAGCGGGCCCCATTTTTGCTCACGGCATCCAGTTTGCTTAAGGTGACATCCTTCATGTAATTGCCGAAATCTTTAGGTGTAATCCCTTTGGGGAGCTTATGTTTAATACGTTTTTCCGCTTCGGTAATGACGGCTGGACGGTGCTCACCGTTACCGTAATCTTTATAGATAGAGCTGTAAAAGGCTTCGGATTCGTAACAGAGGTCGTCGTAAAGTTTGTGATCTGCCGCCGTCATCTCGGTTTCCATATTACAGCGGTTGCCAATATTATGAATTCCGACGATAAATTTTTCGACAGGGGTCTTAGGACTCCCAATCACTAAGGAGTGATCAAATTTATTGGCGAAAACTTTGCTGATAACATTCATGCTTTCAGCGGCGAGTGTTTCAGAGCCTTCTTTCATCTGGCGCCCTTGGTGGGTGCGTATCAGTGCGTTAGTGATACCGACACGATGCGTGGCAGAGCCGTTACCCATATAGAAGTTTAAGAGTGTATCATAGGCCATGAGTTGTTTTTGCGAATCTGCAAAGCGGCGGTCGATGGTATATTCAATGGCTGCACCGGCAGATTTGAAAGAGTCACTGCCCGCGACCATCGCGACATAGCTGAGTACATTCTGCCCCAAGGCTTCGTTTAGTTGTTTTTCGCTTACTTTCTCGACATCCTCATTAGAAACATTTTTCAGTGCTTTCGGGCTTAAATCAGCCTTATCATCGTGTAATTTTAGAACGATACGACGTTTAATGATATCGAGCATTTCGTGTTTAGTTTGTGCCGCGATATCCTTATCAGGTTGACCATTTTCAATTTGATCTAAGAGATCGTTGACGGTCATGGGTGCTAGGCCTTTTTTCTCTTCATTCCAGACTTGAAGCCAAGGAGGGGACTCTTCAGCACGCGCTTTCATTTCGTTGCGAAAGGGTTTAAATGCCATCGCTTTTGCAATATTTTGGGGGAGATTGACGATATCGTCTAAATATTCAGTGAGGGCGATAATTTGCGGCTGTTTACTAATTTCCTTTTTTGTAGGAAGTTTTTTCGGATTTTGCATTACCAATTGTTCTGCAAATACGCTCCATAGTGCCTCTGGTCCATCCGTTTCAGCGGTTAGGATATGTCCGAAATCTTCCCCCTTCTGATTGACAAAATCAACAACATCGAGCGTTTCATAAGTGTAAATTTCTTTTTGATGCTTCTTAAAATGCGCTTCTTGCTCAGCCGTTGAGTCCATGTGCGCGAGTGCGTCTTTTTTCTCATACGCGCTATCTCTGTTGGCTCGGACTTGCCCACGAATGGCGGTACGAATTTCATTTGCCAGCTTGATGACTTTATTATCTTTGCTTTGCATAATGTGAATGAGATCACGCACATCAAGAAGCTCACCATGCGTCTTTTTAATTTCGGGTAAGGCGTGGGAGGAAATTAATTCGTTAATTTTTTTCATGAAGTTGGGAGCAGGTTTCAGCTTTCTACTCGGGTTGAGTACGGAATCCCTATCTTGAATAAAGTTTAAAACCTCCGTCATGACTTCTTCGTGAACACCCGCCGATTGGCGCCACGTGATTTTTTGAGCACTGTTTTGATAGGTTGCGACTTTTAAGGCCACGGCATCAATTTCACTTAACTCATAAGATGAACGAACCGTGGTTTTATATTTCACATCGCGCACCTTCGGTATTTCAGCAATCTCTTTTAGCTCTGATAGAATTTTATCAGCGGGGATGATGCCTTCAGGATTACTTACGTAATTATCGACAAAGGTTTCTTTGTGCGAGTGGGCGATGGCTTCTTCTGCTTCAGCGATAATTGCTTCTTGCCTGATAATGGATTGTTCCCTTGGAGGATCCGCTTTCTTTAGATAATGGATTGTTCTTTTAGCGTATTTCAATAAATTAATGTCATTACGAGTTTTTTCTTGGTCGCGTTTGTCCCAAATGTCCTGAATAAAGTCTCTGACTCCTTCATTATTACGCGAATCAACGTTTTTAATGAAATCTTTGATTTTATCGAAATAGACTTGCTCCTCTAAAGGTAAGCCATCTTTATCATTGGTTATGGTGGGATAGATTTTTTCAATATTGCCAAATAAATTCCAGATGAGGGCTTGGATGCGTTCGACTGCTAGTTTATTACCGCTTCCTTTTTGCAAATTCAGCGCGAGGTTGGATAGGTCTTCAATATATTGCTGGTTGATGGCGAGCTTTTTGCCTTGTAAGCCTTCTTCTGCCTTGCGACGGTCCATCTGCAACTTGCCATCCATATCCATAGGAGACCACGTGTAGTTGCGTATCATATAGGCGCCGGCTTTGAGGGCCTCATCGCGCATTTGTTCTTTGAGTGTGTCTCTTTCCGACTCGTTTTTAACCGCTTTCAGCCCGAACATATCTCGTGTTTTAATGAGGTTGCTGGCGAGTATGGGAACCGAGTCATAAATATTTTTAGATAAGACTGCGCTACGTGCTTGCTCATTTTCGGCGCTTAGGCTAGTGGGCGGCGGTTCCAGGTTGTCGTAAAAGTTCCGAATCTTATCCTTGAGTGTTTGCACGTCTATGTTCGTTTTATCTAATGTGAAATCTGGGTGCTCAAATAAAGGCCGGGCTTCGTTACGCGCAAAATTACGCAAGGCAGTATAGCTGTTAATCGCTTGTGTGGAGAGCGGTTCGGTCGGATGAGGAGTTTGCTCTAAAATACGGGGGTGGATGGTTTTGATTTTAGCAGTGAACTCTTTGTAAAGGTTGAACTTGACCTCATTTGGCAGGTCGTTGATGGCTGATTTATCTGTGTACCCTTTTTTCTGCAGAAAGGCGGAAGCCAGATCGTCAAAGCTGAGTCGGTCAATCGTTGCGTGGTCGCTTACACCGCTTGTGTAGGTAGCTGCTGCAAGTTCATGGGATATTTCATGTAAGAAATGGTTGAAGAATTTATTCTTTTTCTCACCCTCTTCATCTGTAAGTATCGCTGTACGGAGTGATTCATCACTGTCTATTAATTTCAGAATTTTATTATAGATGTCTTCGCCATTTACAGGTGCTTTATAGCTTATTTTATCGGTAAATTTTATCGTTTGGGTATTCGAAAATGGCATAAAGTAAGCTCTATCATAAAGTTAACAGTGAGTCAGCATTATGAGCCAATTAGATTAATAATGTGTTACGAATTTTCTTGTTATGACACCGAAATTCTTGTTGTTCTTGAGAAGGCTGATATTATTAGTTTCCAGTGCATTTTCTCCCGTTTTGAAGATGTTGGCCATCGTACGCTGACCCCTTGAGCAGTATAAGCTACTAAGCACAGTCAAGGCACGTCCTGCTTTCATGTTAAATTTGGAGAATCTAGAATGGCTTTTCTGGTAAATCCAGAAATGTGCACTCACACCCAAACTATGTACGGGTATAGAGTTTTTGCTAGCTTCATTGATCCTTCAATATTTCCAATAGAGTTGGGAAGAGGTGAGAAATATTATTCTTATTTTCTTCTTGTGTGACGGCTTCGGTTCTTTTTTGGTTTATTATTGTCACTCGCGGGTTTTGGCTTATTATTTCTGGATCTATTGCTATTTTGCTTTTTACCTGTGCCTTGACGCTCTTTGGATACTGCTGGAAGAGGCGACAACTTTTCAAGTTCAGGAGTTTTTGCTACCGCAATTTTGAACTTAATGACTTTTTCGATATCACGTAAAGTTTTGCCTTCTGTTTCGTCACAGAATGAAAGAGCAATCCCTTGGGTGCCAGCGCGTGCAGTGCGGCCAATACGGTGGACATAACTTTCGGGTTCGGACGGCAGGTCATAATTTATCACATGGCTAATATTGTCTACATCAATACCGCGTGCTGCAATGTCAGTCGCAACGAGCGTTCTAATCTCACCGTTTTTAAATGCTGCCAGCGCTTTTTGACGGGCGCTTTGCGACTTATTACCGTGAATAGCCGCGCTCGAAATACGTGCGTGGTCAAGCTCTTGTACAATGCGGTTGGCACCATGTTTAGTTCTGCTAAAGATAATGGCTTTAGTGATATTTTCGTTTTGAAGTAAAGTGACTAACAATGCTCGCTTATCTTTTTTAGCCACTTTATAGAGACTTTGATCGATCTTCTCGACGGTAATAACCTCTGGTGTGACCTCAACGGTTTTAGGATTATTCAATAGGCTGTTTGCCAGCTTACTAATAGAGCCGGGCATCGTGGCGGAAAAGAGTAGTGTTTGTCTTTTTCTTGGAATTTTGGCGATAATCTTTCTGATGTCATTGATGAACCCCATATCTAACATGCGATCTGCTTCATCTAAAATCAAATGCGTAACCGACCCAAGGTCGACATGGCCTTGTTGCATCAAGTCAAGTAACCGGCCCGGCGTTGCGATAAGTATGTCGACGCCTTTAGACATCATTTTAACTTGTGGTTTTTGATTTACTCCACCGTAAATGGTGGTTTGACGTAGTGAGAGATGTTTACCGTATATTTGGAAATTATCTGCAATCTGGATGGCTAGTTCTCTGGTCGGGGCAAGTACTAACGCACGTGTTGTGCGCGATGTAGGGTTACGCTGTGTTTTAAATAAATGCTGTAAAATGGGTAAAGCAAATGCTGCCGTTTTTCCGGTTCCTGTTTGCGCGATACCCAGTAAATCTTGACTTTCAAGTAATGAGGGAATGGCATTAAGTTGGATTGGGGTGGGTGTTACATAACTATTTGCGTCCAAAGCACGTGTGAGTGGCTCTATAAGACCAAGGTCGTGAAAATTAGCTGTCGTCATAATATTTCCTTTTGCCAGCCATTGTAAAACAAGGTCAGGCGTTGCGCCGCAAACCGCGCGAAGGAGGCAGAGTAATGTTGATAATTTCTGAGGATTTTAGAGGGCGGCTTTTCGTGACCACCATCTCGCGCCATCACAAGAATTTGTGCCGACACTATATGTTAAACATTGCTAATAGTCAATTGCTCTTACAGTTTAACGTCCACTACAGGCGGACAGAAAAGGTAGCGGCAGCTCGTTACACTGACTGTCACCGAAGGGCAGGGTGGCACCAAAGGTCGCTGCACTACCCACACCGCTGGAGCGGTAGGTGCCACTTTCAAACTATCGGCTTACTCTCAGGCTTGCTAAAGAATCACCAATGGCACGAAAGGCCTGTTGCAGGTCACCGCTGCTGGGAGAATTAAAATAATAATCCGGCTGTGAGGCGCAGTTACGCATCATGGTTTGGCTGGAACCACTGACCGATCCGAAGGATACAGTATAAACGATGATATTATTTTGTTTCATTGCTGAACATACTTGCAATAATCGGTTGTCGAGTTCCACCTTGGCGCTGCTGGAACTGGTAGTCCCCAGAATGCCTTCAAACAAATAACCATAGGCCGTATGGCTGTTATTACTCATCGTATTGTCTCCATCGGTCATGATGATGACGGCCTTGTTCATGTTCTGTGTATTGTAGTCTAATGGTAGGTTTTGGGTATTCATTTCGCCACCCCATAACCCGCGCCACCGGGGTGATAACATGCGCCATCCCCATGCTGCTCCCAGGTTAATATGAGTATAGCCGACGGCTTGCATGCCGCCGATGGCGCTGAGTATATTGGGCTTACTGGATGTTAATGCGGTGACGGGTTGTGGGCAATATTTATTAGGTCCACTGGAGGTTCCCAAATTTGATTTGTATCTAATGGTGCCTGAAGTGGAGCAGTTGCTACGGTTATAATTAGTGCCATACCAAGCGTTCTTGCTGCTGTGACATGGCCAGTAATATTGCGTAAAAAGGGAGACGCTGGGCGGGTCATCTGTTACATCGCGGTTATCGTTGTAGCGTGCATCGACGCAACTGCTCCAGTTTGTTGAGCCCCAGTTGAAGCCATTGGTTGCCGTCCAGCTGGCGCGCGAAGTGCCAATATTTACTGCCTGTGAGAATGGTATGAGCCCAATGTAAAGATCATCAACCGTATCGTTTGCGCCATAGAGGATATTGACCAGATCAGTCGCTGCCAATTTGAGAGAGGTGAGTTTGGATCCGCTCATGGATCCGGTATTATCAAGTACCATCGCTAGTTCCAGTCCTTTGCTAGAACGGATAATTTCTGAAGAAGCATGAACGGTGTTAGAATGAATTCCCATCACTTGCATAAGTGTAGTGGGAACAGTAGCGGTAGCAGATAAAGTAATGGTTGAATTATCTGCATTTACGGTCGTGGTGAAGTCGGTGATGGTGGCTCCCAGGTAGTCCTGGAAATTGACCTCTAGGTATTTATTTGCTTCCGCGTTTAGATCAGTTGTGCTGATGGTTGCGCCTGCGGCCAACCCTGCTGCGTCCAGTGAGCTGGAAAGTTTGGTTTGTGCCTGCTGGGCGCGCCCCATGTCAACCGCTGCTCCGGTCATGCCAATCAGTAGTGTGATGGAGATACCAAGCAGTGGCATCACTCCACCTCGGCGGCACTGAAGGAGTTTAGTAATAAGAGTATGGTGAAAGTTCATAATGCTCTCTTTTCTCACACCGGAGGCGTGGTTAATGCGCCCAAGCGTGGTTTGAAGAAGACGGTTTTATAAAGATCTACTGGTGCAAAAACACCCAGACCAAAGAAAGGCTTGTAGGTGTAATACACTTCCGAAATAATGACATTGTCCTTATCGTTCAGTGTCAGAAGAAGAGGCAAGGTTGCCTCATGATTGGTTGAGCCAATTTTACTATCACGAACTAAAGTGCCACCCCCTTTATACTGCCAACGAACCGTTGGCGCATTGTTGCCGCTTTTATAGATTGAAGAGAGCACGATGACGCCTTCATTTTCAAAGGAGAAAGGGAGCATGATTTGAGACGCTACGGTCAGAATTTGATCGAGTTGGTTGCTGCTGAGTGAAGTGGATTGCGTGACGACATCTGTCACCGTATAGGCTATTCTATCGGTTTTTTGATGCAGCAAAAGAAATCGGCTAACTTCAAATCCGCCGAGGCCGAGTAGTAGTAGTAAAGGCAGCACCAAGGCAAACTCGACTGCGGCGACACCGCGGTTACACTCCAGAATGTTGCTAAGAATTTTCATGTCAAAAGGGTTCGTTCTGGGTGATTGCCCGAGCCGTCAGGTTAATAATCCCATTTTCACCGATCCATTGGTTCATCATGGGAGTGGTAACAGGCCAAGGGTAATTAATTGTATAAACCACAATCTGGCTGGTATTGCCTACACCAGCCATCCCCATGTCCAAGTCATACTGACCGTTACCATTCACATCGGTGTAGTTTTCATTTTCATCTCTGACACCATTATTATTTACATCCACAAATGGTTCTACTTCGCCAATTTGATCAAATTGGTTGTAAGTGAGTGATTGGATCGTAATTTTTTGTGTGTCGAAGAGAGCTTCCATCTTTTGATCTAGTATCGTGCGGATCGTTTCTTCACGCGTTGATTCGGTGGCAATGTACCCGGTTTTTCCGGTGCGCGAAGCCATAAAGGCAGCACCTTCCAGCGTACTTAGTGCAAAGAGGATGAGGGAAACCTCCAAAATGGCGGTGACGAGAAGTAATAGGGCAGGTGCAACAAAGGCGAACTCAATCGCGGTGACACCTCGCTGGCAATGCACAAAGCGTGATAAGATAGAGTGTTTTTTCTTTGTATATCCCATCTAATTACGATACCATAATTTCAAGATATAAACAACAATTTATCTTTATAAAAGAATAACTTAGTGGATTTAATCTAAATTTCTATCAAGTTTTCGATAAATCAGATGAAAGTGGTAAAATGAAAAAGACCGTAGCATTATTAGGATTAATTTTATTAGCAGGGTGTGGCCCGCAAGCGGCGTCGGAAGGCCCCTTGTCAGATCGTGAGCGCAGCTTAATTCATCTCGCTGATACCATGCGTTCGGGGGGTGATGTGGATTCGGCGATTGATTTATATAAACGCGCAATGGCTAAGTCGAAGCATCAGGTAGAAGCACATCTGGCGCTTGCCGATTTGTATCTTCAGCTTGAAAGAAATAGCGATGCGCAAGAAGTTCTTCTCACCGCTAAAAAGCGCCAACCGAAAGCCGCACTCGTAAATCTAGGTTTGGCTAAATTGGCAGTTAATCGCGGCGAAACACAAGAGGCAATCGGCTACTTTAATGATGGATTGGAAGGAACGCCCAATCATCTGGATTTATTAAGCGGTAAAGCGGTTTCTCTCGATATGGAAGGCCAGCATGATGCGGCTCAGGCACTTTACTTTAAGGCTTTAGATACGACG
Source organism: Rickettsiales bacterium (assembly GCA_029252805.1). Classification (NCBI taxonomy): domain Bacteria; kingdom Pseudomonadati; phylum Pseudomonadota; class Alphaproteobacteria; order Rickettsiales; species Rickettsiales bacterium. Next base: position 25,919 of record JAQXAR010000013.1, on the reverse strand, counting down.
AGTGAATCGGCTGAATTTGTACAAAGTAATTTAGCGATGTCTTACATTATGAATGGTCAATATGATGAAGCGATTGCCCAGTTAACTGCCATTGATACGATGGAAAAGTCTGCCGTGATGCGACAAAATTTAGCATTGGCCTATGGCTTAAAAGGTCAGATGAAAAAGGCACGTAAATGGGGTTTGAAAGATCTCAGTAAGAAAGAGTTTGAACAGAATATTAAATTCTACAAAAATTATACAAAAGAAATGCGTGCCCACAATAAATAAAAGACTCCAGCGATTACTGGGAATTCAGGATGCCAATGATGGCGGGTGTCAGCACAATAACAAAAAGGGTTGGTAAAATGAACAAGATGAGGGGAATGGTCATGATTGCAGGGAGTTGAGCGGCTTTCTGCTCAGCACGCAACATCCGTTCCGTTCTAAATTCTTTGGAAAGCACTCGCAATGCCTGTCCGATGGGTGTGCCGTATTTTTCCGTCTGTTGTAGTACATTCACAATCCCTCTGATCTCTTGGATATCGACTCGATGAGCTAAATGGGTTAGCGCTAAGCTGCGCTCGGGTAAAAAACCAATTTCAACGGAAGTATATCCTAATTCATCGGCCATTTCAGGATAGGCATTTCCTAATTCTCTTGTCACTCTGTCGAGCGCCGCAGAAAGGCTCAGGCCTGCCTCGGCACAAATCAACATAAGGTCGAGCGTGTCGGGCAGTGCAATGCGAATCTCGCCATAACGTTTCTGGCGTTTATTATAAAGCAGGAGGTCAGGCAGGACTGCACCTAGGTAACCACAGATGATAACTCCGAGCCAATTCGCCGCTTGATCTATGGAAAAGGCATTGCTCCAATCAATTTTGGCGACAAGAAAGCCGATGGCTAGGCCGATGAAGGGAGTGACGAGTTTCGTAAACATGAAGACTGTTGCGGCCCCTTTGGAGTGATTACCTGCCTGAATGAGTCGCTGATTGAGTTTAGCAATTTGATCGCCTTTTAGATTGGCTAATTTATCCACCATTTGCTTCATCCAGTTGGGTGGAGTTTTATGTTGATCTGTTGCTTTCGAATCTTCTTTGGGAGCAAGATAGGCGGCTTTGAGTTCTTCACGTCGCGAGTGAATGGCTTTTAAGCGGGGCTGTACTTTGTCACGTTTACCTATAGTCACGCCTAAAGACCAGACGATGATAAAGGCCGCCACTGCCGTAAGCGTTATATAAAAATCATCGACTGTAATGCCATTAGGCAAGATATTAGAGAGGGTAAGTGATTTTCCTGGAGTCATGATTTCTTCCCCTTAAATCTTAAACTGTGCCATGCGTGACATAATGAAAATTCCAGTTCCCATGCTACAAAGAGCACCGATAGAGGCCATATTCCCCCGATAATCGTCAACTAAAGGGGTTAAATATTCAGGTGATACAAACATCAATGCGGTCAGTACTAGAAACGGAAGTGCGCCGACAATCATGGCCGAAGCTCGTGCCTCGGAAGACATCGCTCTGATTTTCAATTTCAACATATGACGCTGACGCAGTACGTCCGCTAGGTTGCTGAGAATTTCGCCTAGATTCCCCCCTGTTTCGCGTTGTAGGGTCACGCTGATAACGAAGAAATCAAATTCTGTCATTTTAAGGTTATTGGCCATATCGCTCATCGCTTTTTCGATAGGGACCCCTAGCTTCACTTGATCGCCAATTTCTCTATAAACGGTTGAGACAGGTTCGGCGACTTCTTCTGCAACGGCTAGCATGGATTCCGTTACAGGTAGGCCAGCGCGCAGGCCACGTACAATTAATTCAATGGCATCCGGAAAGAGTTTTAGAAAGCTCTTCTTACTTTGACTAATACGCCTGTTGACGTAAAAGTGAGGAATCCCAAAACCTAGAACAAACCCAACAAGTAGCCCTAGCAGTAACGATTTTTGCAGGAAGATACTAATTGCCAAAAATAAGAAGAAGGCGATGCCGATGCATAAAAGCATATAATTACGGACAGTCAGCTCTAGCCCAGCCGTTTGTAAACGGCTGCTTAAGCGGTTCCCAATATCTTCCAGTCCATACTGATTGAGTGATGTGTCGGTTTCACGACGAAGGCTTAGTGCTTTTTCTTCAATTTTTTCTTCTAGCGTTTGCCCGTGGACTCTTTTAATTCGATTTTTGACCTTATTATCATCACCTTTCTCACGAATGAAAAGAAAGACAACACCCATGAATAAAGCCACGCCGCCAAAGATGATGATATCAAGGGATAAGTTTTCCATAGCGGGTGCCTACATTAAGGCCAGTAAGGCCTTATCCAATCCGAAATACTCTGCTTTGGTGATAAAATTAGGGCGTAAGCCGCTGGCTTTAAACTCGCCAATTAAGTTACCCTCCCCATCGACGCCTTCAAAATTATAAGTGTAGAGATCTTGAGTGACGATAACATCGCCTTCCATGCCAATGACTTCGGTTACATGAGTCACGCGGCGCATACCATCGCGCATCCGCTGGATTTGAACAATTAATTGTACCGCACTTGAAATTTGATGACGCACCACATGGCTGGGCAATCTATAGCCCGCCATATTAACCATATTTTCTAAACGTGTCAGAGCCTCACGTGGGTTGTTAGCGTGTAAGGTGCCAAGAGACCCGTCATGGCCGGTATTCATTGCTTGCAACATGTCCATGGCTTCACCTCCACGCACCTCACCTAAGATAACGCGATCTGGGCGCATACGGAGTGCATTTTTCACCAAATCTTGCATGGTAATCTCGCCCTCTTTTTCAAGATTAGCGGGGCGTGTTTCTAAAGGGACGACATGGGGTTGTTGTAATTGGAGTTCGGCAGCATCCTCAATAGTGACAATTCTTTCTCCGTGATCAATCATCCGTGAAAGTGCATTTAATAATGTCGTTTTACCAGATCCTGTACCGCCAGAAATAATAATATTTAAACGGCTAGCCGTTGCAATTTTGAGCAACTTACATAAATCTTCCGAGATATTATTCTGCTCGGCCATGATATCGAGCGTGATTTTCTTTTTGGCAAATTTACGAATAGAAATAGTGCATCCGCGCAATGCCAGGGGCGGGGCGATCACATTAACACGGCTACCATCTGCAAGGCGCGCATCACATACGGGAGTAGATTCATCAACACGTCTGCCAATTGCGGTTACGATACGCTGAGCTATATTCATAACATGCGCGTTATCACGAAACTTAACCCCAGATAGTTCTAACTTTCCGTGGCGTTCAACATAAACCTGATCGGCTCCATTTACCATAATATCGGTAATGCTATCGTCATCTAGGAGAGGTTCTAATGGCCCATGGCCTAGCATATCATCGGCAATTTCTTGAGCGAGCGAGGTGAGTTCTTGCTGGTTAAGCACTAAATTCTTCTCAACTGTGATTTCGCTGATTAACGTGATGATTTGTTTCTCAAGCGTTTCTTTGTCTAAAAGGTTAGCCGCTTTGAGATCAATTTTTTCCATCAATGTCGTATAGATGCCGTGTTTAATTTTCTGGGATTCAGAATCTGCTTCTTTTTGGGCAGAGCTTTCTAAAGCTTCCGTTTCCTCTTCTGCATCGTCAGAGGCCGCCATTATGTCTAATTTTCGTAATGCATCTTCAGCAGAGTTTTCAAACTTTGGTGCAGGATCACCCTCTTCCTCTTGCTCCTCAATTGTATCTAACGCAGGCTCTGCTGCCTCAATTTCATTTTCGTCTTCTGATTTTCTTCCAAACATTATTCTCTCCCCAATAGCTTATCGAGTAGGTTAACTTTATGAACTGGTTTATCGTTTATTTCAGAGTCGGTGAATTGCTCGGCGAGTGCATGCATAGCACCTACCAGCTTGGTATTTTTAGAGACATCAACCAGCATTTCTCCTGAGCTAGTGGCGGAAAAAGCTTCGCGAGTGAAGGGCAGTAGAGTGTTTATTGTTTGACCGTAATTTTTTTCGAACTCTTTGATGGTTAATTCGTGTTCTCCCGCGAGGCCTTTACGGTTAATGACAATAAGCGGTTCTGATTGGCTTAATCCACTTTTGAAATAATCGCGTAAGCGCAATATATCGCGTAAACTTAAAAGGCTTAGCTCTCCAACAATAACAATATGGTCGGCCTGTGCTAAAACGCTTCGAGTCAACGATGTTAAGCTGCACGGCAAGTCGACGACGGTGTAAGCAAAATTCTCTGCTAACCCGCCGATCAATGCTTCAGCGGCAGAGGCGCTACTAGAGACCATCTCAGTAAAGGATTCTTCCGCACTTAAAACAGATAAATTGTCAGTATGTTGAATCATGACACGTTCTAAGAATAAATTGTCAATACGATCAGGCTTATCAAGCGCATCACGCAAGCCGTGATTAGGCGTAATATCATAGGCGGTTGCCGCCGTGCCAAAGTAAGGATCAATATCCAGAAATGCAGTTTTATGATGATAAGTTTCGGCTAATAAATAGGCTAAATTGGTGGCAATAGTAGTGGTGCCAACTCCTCCTCGTGCACCAATCACCGCAATAACTTTTGCTTCGGTATCCTTTTGCTCCTCTTCACCCTCTGCACGCATGCTAATGGTTTCATCTAGTTTTTTAGCGTCAAACGGCTGGAGTAAATAATGCTCAATGCCAATTGATTTAAGCCAAGAGTAGAAGCTAAACTCATCAATATCCCCCGCGATAATGATTCGCATACTAGGCGTGCAAACATCAGCCAATCGATCAAGTAATTCCGGGGCATCTTTTGCCGAAGGAATTTCAATCAAGAGTGTTTTGGGCGCGACTTGTTCTTTTAAATAAACGATCGCTTGCCTAACATCCCCATAATGCACGCAGCTTTCTGACCAGCCGTGGTTGCTGGCTACGGATTGTGCCGCATCCGTGCTTGAAGGGTCTTTGATGAAGGCTACAAATTGCGGCGTTTTTTTAGGTCTAAGTACGGGTTCTTTTTGCATAATTATTCCGTAGTTGAAATGCTAGAGTTAGGCGTTGTTTGCGTAAGTCCGCCTTGATAAAACTTCTCAATAGCGGCAACCGATGATTCCATCTGACCATGATGTTGGCCACGGCTTTCCAGTAAATCATTCTGATTGGACAGCATATGTCCGAGATTGATTGTAGAGGCGCATCCGAAATTGCTCATTGCGCTATTATCGTGATTGATAATCGGGCTATGTCGCCAATCTGAACAGCGTTTAGGGTAAGAAATGCCGCGATACCGTACTGCTACTTTCACACTGGCAGGGTTTTTACCCTTGAAAGCCGTATATAATACTTGATTGGATTCTAATCCTTTGCGCCAGATAGCGAGCTGAACTTTTTCATAGCCATCCGTATGAATAAATTCTGGACGATTGGTAATAATCTCTACCTCTTCCATGTATTTCAGCGGCATGGGCTTTAAGGCATTCTCCAGTTCTTCCCACGCATAAGGTTCAATCTCAAAGGTCTCTTCAACTAAACCGTAATGAAAAACTTTCTCTTGCGTCGAAACCATAGACTTTTCAGTTGGGGTGTAATCTGCGCAGGCAGTAACCATCGTTAGAAGGCAGCCTGAAATAATAAGTTGTTTAATCATAAGTAACTCCTCTTCCTTATCTAAGGATAAATCCTGCCGGGCCGTTTAGGCGCGGGCGATGGTTAGTAAACTGAGAAACATCTTCCACAATGCCATCCTGGTCGCCGTCAAACGGTTCTTCGTGATACATTTTACCGTAAAGAATACGTTCAATATCGGTCGCGGGTTTATAGCCATCTAGTGGAGTGGCCATTTGCACATCAGCAGAAACGGGACGGACGATATACGGTGTTGCGATGATAACCAGTTCGGTTTGTTCCTGACGGTATTCTGTCGAACGGAATAGAGCGCCTAAAACAGGTAGATCACCAAGACCCGGAACTTTCGAAATATCGTTCGTATCGCGACGATTTAACAAGCCTGCAATGGCGAAACTCTCGCCACTTCCCACTTCCACGGTGGTTGAAGTGCGACGTGTGGTGATAGAAGGGATCTGGAAGCCATTTGCACTCACTCCGTTAAGGTTCGAAATAGAGCTCACCTCAGGGCTGACGGTTAAACTGATTTTACGCTCGTTAAGTACAACGGGAGTAAAGTTAAGGCTCACACCGAAGGGGCGATATTCAATGGTGACGGTTCCTTCCTCCCCCGAAACGGGAATAGGAAATTCACCCCCAGCAAGGAAACTAGCATTTACACCTGATTTAGTGGTCAGGTTAGGCTCCGCTAAAACCGTCATTAGACCATCATCTTCTAGCGCATCTATAATGCCATTGATGCTAACATTACCGCTACTATATCCAGTATAGAGAGAATTATCAGTTCCACTGCGTAAAATCCCAGAAGCGGCACTACCCAATACGTCGCGCCCGCTGGCTAGGCCAAAGACAAAATTACCCGTATTAAGCAAAGATTCTAGATTGATGCCAAAGCGCTTAAGTTCAGTACGAGAGACTTCAGCGATTTTAATTTTCAGCATCACTTGGTCACCTTGGCTGGTTTCAAGCATGTTAATAACGCTCTGGTCATCACCTCCTAAAAAGCTGGAAGCAACACGCTGAATGCGCTCAGACATATAAGGGGACTCTACATTACCTTTAATGACGATGGCTTTATCGGTAGAATCAATGATGACATCGGTTCCTTTTAATGCCTCTTTGAGTGTTTCGCGTAATTTGCTTAAATTATGCGTCACGCGGATGTTGGCCTGCAAAATCACGCCATCCGCATCACTTACGGCGAGCAGACTAGTTTCCCCCACACTGCGACCATTCACATAAAGCAAGGTTGGCGAGACAACCTGCACATCGGCCACGTTAGGGTTGGCCATCGCTACGGAAGCGATTGGAGTGGCCAAGCGAATCACCTGACCCTTATTAATCTCTATATTATAATCCTTCGTAAAGGCCGCGCTCATGATTGGCCAAAGTAGAGTGGTGAAGCCCATAAAGGTAGCCAATATAAAAGCCGTAGTCGAAAATGTTAATGTGTGTTTCATGGTGTTGTCCTCCGAGAACCGGGGTTGCATTTGTTAGAATTATTGTCCGAATTGTAGTTGTTCGCGAGTGGCTCCGCGAATGACGGTGACAGTACGTGTGTTCGTGCTAATGCGTGGGCTAAGCACTGAGCTAACATCGCTGTCGCGGGTTGCTTTTTGAACATATTGAATGTTTGAGGCTATATCGCGCGAACCATTCCCATTAACGAGGCTACGCAAGCTAAGAGAGATTTTACCCAGATCCTTGGCGACATTAATCTTTTCTGCTTGTTCCCTGCTCACTTCAAGTGTCACGGTTTTTGCCATGATAGCCCGATTTTCAGGGTTATCTAATTGTTGGTCAACGGCCAATACGCGAGCATCCTCAATAAAGGTTTCGCTGGCGAGCACGTCACCTTGATTGCCGCTAGTAGGCGTATCAACAGGAATGCTATGTGTTAAAATTAAATCCACTTTATCGCCGGGAAAGATAAAACCAGCGTTACCCGTTGTTGAATCGACGGCGATAGAGATGGCTCGTTTTCCAGCACCTAACACCGCTGCCATAAAGCCGCCTTCATCTGGATTAACCAAAAGGCTTTCTGTTACGGGCTCTCCTTTTACCACGGGGCGTCTAACGACTGATCCTGAAAATTGTTCGCGATCTGCTTTACCTTCTAGAAGGTAAGCCTCATTAATGTTGTTACTAGGCCATTCCATCCATTCAAGATGACTGTCACCACGAATAAAGCTTCCGGGAGAAATATTGGTTGAGGCGACTAACACACGTGTAATATCGGTAGGAGTCGAGGCCTCCGCGCTGCTGGATAAGATATGGTTGCGCACCATGAAGGCAGTGCCAAGGGCGATCGTTCCAGCTACTGCGAGTAAGATTGTTGAGCGTGAGGTCATAAGGCAACTCCTTGTTACTTCTACCTTCACTATATGCCCTCAATGTTTATAAAGTCTTAAAGGTTAACAGAATAATATATTGATTTATATCAACTATTTTACAATTTTGCGTAAAATTTGTTTTGATTTTTATAGAGTTTTGAGTGCAGCCGAGAGAGTTATCCTTGTGAGCAAAAGAAGCGCTGTCTGTGGTCTACGTAAATCTTGGTAATGGGAAGGTGTTGCGATTTTATATAATATCAGCAGGGGTAATTTCAGTGTCGGTAATTTGATCTGCATGAATGCCGGCGCGGATCCGAATGGCGGACCGACGGTGCTAGATGCTGTGAGTAAGGGTACAGGCATGCCAGATATAGATTGATGCGTGGAGTGGTGAGGGCAATGACACGCCAGCGGCAATCAGGATGATGTTTGGGGCGAGTGCAAAGCTGTCACCAAATCCATTATATCCTTATTAAAAGAGCCTTATGTTTTACGAACTTCTTTCAAGAATTTCGAGACTTGGTCTTGAAGATCGACTCCTTGTTCGGTAAGGTTCTGGGCGGCTTCGAGTACTTGGTTGGCGCCTTCAGAAGCTTTACCCGCATCGTGTGAAACGTCATGAGCATTTGCCGTGATTTTGCGAGAAGCGTCGGTTGCGACTTGCATGTTATGTGCAATGTTGGAAGTCGTTGCATGCTGCTCTTCAACTGCGCTAGCAATGCTTGCTGCATATTCATTGATGGCTGAAACGAGTGCTTTGATTTCAGACAAGGCCGTCGCGACATCTCTTGATACTTCTTGCGAGTTGATGACTTTATTGTTGATTTCTTCGGTGGCATTCCCTGTTTGACTCGCCAAGTTTTTCACCTCGGAAGCGACCACAGCAAAGCCTTTGCCCGCTTCTCCAGCACGCGCAGATTCGATCGTGGCATTGAGCGCTAATAGGTTGATTTGGCCTGTAATGTCATGAATCATGCTCATGACGTTTCCAATTTCTTCAGAAACCTCAACCAGTCGTTGGGTTGAGGTGTCTGAAGAAATGGTCTTTTGAACCGTCTGATTTACCACAGAGGTGGATTTATTGATTTGAGTCGATATTTCGGCCGCAGAGACGGATAACTCTTTGGTGGAAGAGGCGACGTTCTCAATATTTTCCATGGCGCTATTCGAAGCCGTTTCCACTTCATGCGAGCTCTCCATCATATTTCTCACCAATAAGACCAAAGATTCTGCTGTGCCATGAAGAGTTTTCGAAGAGAGGGTGACTTTGTCGATGATAATTTGAACTTTTTCCTCAAAGGAATTAGCGAGATCATCCATCGTTTTTTGTTTTACTTCTTCCGCTTTTATTTCAGCATCTTTTTGTTCTTCTTGGAGTTTTATTTTTTCAATACCGCTTTGTTTGAACATCTCCACTTTTCTCGCCATGCTTCCAATTTCTGTGGCCTCAGTGGTATAGGGAACTTTGGTGTCGAGTTTGCCATCTGCTATGTCACGCATTACTTCTCCGAGCGATGCGATTGGTTTCGTTGCGATGCGATAAATAATATAGGTCACAAGTATATTGGCTAATATGGCAATCAAAATTTGCAGTTGAAAATCAGTCCAGAACTCGAGGCTGGCTTCCGTGCCAAAGACTTCCTTAATATGCAAATAGCTTTTGAGGCCAAATCCGACGCCAACGAATGAAAGGAAGACAGCGACTAGTTGTAAACGGAAGGATAAACTTCGATATAAACGGCCCATATTAGCAATACTCTTTAGTTGATAAGTTGACCCTGAATATAATATTTATTTGCTTAGTGTAAAAGCATTCATGTTTTTTTATGTCAGTAAGGCGGATTCACTTGGCAAGTGAAGTCCTTAAACAGCACTGTAGAATATAGCGCTCTATTTGCGTTTCCAGCTTCCGTTAGGAGCTCGATAATATTGACCTGAAGCAAGTTTGCCATACAGTTTTTGAGCTGCCAGAGTTTCGACTACTTTTAGGGGCTGTTGATTCGCACGGGAAATGCTTAGGTAGGCCTGTTTGCGCTGTAAATTGATTGAATTAACCAGTGTGGAAACGTTTGTTGAGCCAACGACCGCACCAATATAGCCATTAGGTTGTTCGCCCACCAGTCCCTGTTGCTTTGCCGCGTTAAGATCAAGCGCAAAGGCCGATGTTGCCAGAAATAGGGTGACGAAAGCGATAAGTGTAAATTTCATTTTTTGCATGTTGCTCTCCTGAGATTCTTAGAAAATACTGGAATTACCCATCGCTTTATCGAGGTCTTTTTCGATTTCGACTTTTACGCGATGATCTATGTTGATGTTTAGATTAATTTCAATGGGCTTATCAGGTGCCTGTATCTTGACTTCATGCTGGGTGCAGGCCGTCGTCAGAGCAAAAAGTAACATCATACTGGAAATTTTAACGAGCATTAGCAGTCCCTTTCAAATAGCGCTCTGGCAAATCATATAAACCTAAAGCTGAGGAGAGTGTTTCTAGCACATCTCCGCGTAAATTGATATTTAAATGCACTTCTGCGCCGTCATAAACCTGTGGGTTTCGTCCTTTCAGGGCCACTTTCAGGGCGAGTTTTTCGTGTTCTTGGTCGGTTGTTAGTTCAAGGCTATTATATTCAAAATGCTTGAGCAATTGCGCAACCTGCCTTGTCTGCTCAATATTTTGAGGCAATATCCCTAAATGCTCTTCGCCCAGTGACAGTAATCCAGATGTCGTGCTCTCTAATTTTCCGCTACCAAGTTCCAGCTTCCCTTTATGGTAGCGCACTGGCACGATGCCCGATAAACGCCCCGTTGCGTGAACCGATTTCTCATCTTTAAGGACGAGCTGAAGCAGCGCTTCAAGTGAAACATTGTTGAATGTTATTTTTGACGAAATGTCTTCTTCGCTCAGGTCAATATGAGAGGTAAATATTTTTCCTCCAGCAAGAGTCAGTGTTGGTGCCAGTAATTCCGTTTTTAAGCCATTGTAAGAGGCATCGCTGTTCACGCTAAATTCTGGATGTTTGGCTTTTGCGCTAACCGTAATCTTATCCGCAAATATCTTCCCATTTGCCTTAATGGACAAGGGGAGCCAGAGTTTCTCTTCTTTAGGGTTGCTGGAAATCGTCTGTATATCTGCTGTGATTTTCCAGTGGTTCTTTACTGCCTTCAGTTGCGTGCTCAGTCCTACTAGCTGATAATGTGCCTTGGCAAGTGTCAATGCACCCTGCTTGGCCTCTATTTTTATAGAGGGGGTAGGGGAAGTGTACAATTCCCCATCAAATGTAGTCGTGAAGTTTCCATCTGAAAAACCGGCCATGAGGGTGCTATTGCGAAAGCGTAAACTGTCGAGGGGAAGTCTGGTCAGTTGTTTTGGCAATGGATAGGCGAGCGTGCTTGGTTTCGTATTTTCACTCTGCAAGGCGATAGAGGCGCCATTCACAACTATTTTTTGCACTCTAATCTCTTGTTTTGGCCAGATCACTTTAGCGTGCCAATCCGGCAATGTAATCGCTTCTGTTGGTGAGGTAATAGAAGACGTTTTTCCTTTGATGCTTAGACTTTTTCCGTCAGGTGCTAGATTCGCCGCCAGAACGGTTATGACATGATACTCAGGGGTAGTATAATCTAGGTTCACATGAGAGAAATTCAAGGCAGTCATTTCGACATTACGGACTTCTGGTAACCGTAAGATAGAGGGGTCTTTGCCCTGCGCAGGGGCTTGCTTTGCGACAGGAGTGGCAAGTTTAAGATCAAGAGATCCGACGTCCATCGCAACATGCCACTCCTCCTCTTTTGCGCTGACATTAAGCTGCCAGTTATGTGCTGCTACCTTGTCTTGTTTGCCTAAGGTTGCCTTAGCTTCTTTGCCTTTTACGCTCAACATAACCTTGCCGCTACGTGATATCTCGGCGTCAAAGGGAAGGCTGATATTGAGCGAATCATTGATGACCCGAATGCGGCTATCTGCCACGGTAATATGTTCAACTGGCAACTGTCGTAATAAAGCGGGAGCAGGAAGCATAATCGCGTGCTCCTTTCCCTCCGAGGGTGCGGGAAGATCAAACTGATAGTCAATGCCTCGCAACTCTACATGGTCTAGCTTCTGCTCGAACAGATTATCTTTGGTATATTCAATGCGTAAGGTGGGGATAACCAATGGCGTACCCATTTCTAAGCGGATGTCAGAGAAATCGGCATGTGTGAGCGTGATATCTTTAAGGTGTAACTGAGTGATAGGAATTCCCTGCGCGCGCAGGCGTTGACTGATCCACTCTTGTGCCCAATTTTGCCAAGGCAAAAACATAAAGCAAAGGGCCCCGCCGATTCCCAGTAACAGGGCGATCATGCCGATATATTTCAGAAATTTCATCATCACCTTTATACAGCTTTGAGCATCAAAGGGAAATCACTCAAGCATTGATAGTGAAGCGATAGCGCGCAAAGTGCTGGGTGCATTTTCTGCCTATGCACGCGTAGGCGGTGATACCGGCGACAGTCAAAGTTGGCGTCCCCTTCGCTTTTGCCTTTAATGCCTTTTCACCACAAGCTGTGATTCATACGGCAATCAATGATGCTGATAGGTGAAATAGAGTGACATAGGAGGGTGGAGCTTGTTAGTATATTATGTCTATGCAATTCTTATTTTATTAGGAGATAAATATTATGGCTAAATCACAAGATTCAAAGAAGAATGTTAAAAAGGAACCTACCCGTACTGCTGCGGAGAAGAAGGCTCTCAAGCGAGAAAAGAAACAAGGTAAGTAGGGTGGTCGAAACGCAAGAATGGGTTCTATGTCCTCAGCCAGAAATTGGCGACACCTTGCGATGGAATGAACCTATATGGGCCTCTCCCAATAAGCCGCGCGGCAAGCCTGATAAAATTGGCGAACAGGAAATTATCGCGCAGTTGATCGGGATAGAAGGTTTTCTTGAATTCACCGTCATAAGCGTTAAAAAACTAGGAGCGGGTGAAGCGCCCCTTAAAGTTAAAGAAAACGATACGATAAGACGCAAGAAATCAACTCTTGAACAAGGCGATTGTCACAAATCGTCAGGTTAAACCACGTTCCTGTATGCAAATCTAATGCCACCGTTCTAGGGATGGCCCCTCACCATCATACATTTTGTAAGGCTTACTTTTTGATTTAGGCATTCTTGATTTCGAGAGGTGTCAGCATATCTGGGGTGTATTTGTTTTATACTCTCGATTTATATCCCAAAAATGTGTCGGATTCCACTGGAGATATGAGGAAGTATTGGGAAACGATCCTAGGCTGTAAGCCGCCTATTTTCTTGGGGGTCTGGATGAATGCGGAGTATTCTGGAAAAGTTAATGGTGCTCAGGAGGGAACAATATAAAAGCAATAAGATATTGATAATAAATATCTATTAATATCAATTATAGATAATATACCCCAGCAATGTACCCCACTTAGCATTTTGCTAGACTATAATATAGTCTGAAAGCTAAATTAGAATCTTCGCACAAAAAATTAACAAACTCAGAATTTCACCCTGCTCTTGCCCTGATAATTGGTTTTTCATTGTCAATAATTAACGAATATTCCGCCTGCTCTTTGCCTGCAAACAGTATAAGTAATAATTTAAATTAACACATTTTGCCTGAGCCCTAATAGTGGTTGGCTTTTTTTAAGTGCATGGAAGTGTATATTAAGGCGGAAATCTTAGAGTGCATGATATACGGCGCACACTAGGCAGTTAAGGGGCAAGCGATTCTCAAATGTGAAGAATATGCCAAAAGCCAAGCAGTGAACCCTAGCACCGTAGATTTCTCACGATTGCTAAATTCCAGTGTGTACCAAACGCCTATCGGTATTTTCTTTCATGTTAAGCAGTTTGTCTTTCTGCTTTCTCTAAAAAGTTACTCCACCACTGCATCATTGCTGCGCGCTGGTTTATATACTCAGCTCTGTTGTAAGGGCTGCGCGATTGGTTTTGGTCTTTATGCGCCAACTGCTTCTCTACGACTAGATCATCAAAATTCCCTATTTCGCGTAAGGTGGTAGAGCCTAATGCACGGCAGCCATGCCATGACATTATTCCATGGTAATCCATGGTTTTTAGCATATTAGTAACAGCAGCTTCGCTCATCATTGGATTTTTAGTTCGTGCTTGAGAAGGAAAGATATACGGGCCGCCATCCGATTGTGCTTTAGCTTGGTCTAACAACTCCAGTACCTGACTTGATAATGGCACAGTATGGGGGCGTTTCATTTTCATCAATTCAGCAGGGATGCACCACTGCTTGTTTTCGTAGTCTATGTAATCCCACTGAGATTTTCTCAACTCAGCGGGGCGTAAAAGGGTATGCATCGTGATCTTCATTGCCAGCTTTGTGAGGTTGCTAGAAGATGAAGATTTTAAGTCTCTAAAAAATTTAGGTAACTCATCAGCATGGATAGTTGGATAATGCTCTACTTCATGGGGCTCTAATGCCCCTCGCAAAGCCTGAGCAGGGTTATATTCTGCGCGGCCTGTTTGAATAGCATATGTGAAGGTAGAGTTAGCAAGCTGAGAGATTCTTTTGGTTACTTCTGTAGTGCCCCTCTTTTCAACTTGACGTATGAGGTGCAAAACTTCAGGTGTTTTTATCTCAGTGATAGGGCGCTGGCCTATGGCAGGAAATAAATGGAGCTCCAATCTACGCAATATTTTACTGGCGTGGCCTTCTGTCCATCTTTTCGTATTAAGCTTATGCCATTCACGTGCAATTGCCTCAAAAGTATTATCTGCGGCAATTGTGGCGGCTAATTCACTTTGTTTTTTATGCTGATTAGGATCAATTCCCTGCTTCAATAATACTTTGACCTCATCCCGCTTTTTACGAGCATCACTAAGGCTTAACTCACCCCAAACTCCTAGCGCGTAGAGCTTTTCCTTATTTTGAAAGCGATACTTATAACGCAAATATTTAGATTTCTTAGACCTGATGAGAACATATAGCCCATCGCTATCAAACAATTTGTAGGGCTTATCTTTGATTTCAGCATTTTCAATTTGTTTGGCAGTCAGCATTACAGGGGTACTTTCCTTTTGTACCCCATATATGTACCCCACTTTTATTCTGGCTTCTAGTGGAAACTGTCGTATCTTGGTGGACTAAGAAATGAGCTACGGCTTATAACTGCAGCGCTTTAAAAGGATTTTACGGAACTGCTGGGAAAGTCTAATGGTGCCTCAGGAGGGAATCGAACCCACACTCCGTGAAGAACCGGATTTTGAATCCGGCGCGTCTACCAATTCCGCCACTGAGGCACACCAATAAGATAGATCCGCACTATACGCATGGGTTTAAAAAGGTCAATGCTTAGATCAGCCCCCCCCCTAGGTCATCAAAAATGAAACTTCCTTCGGCTATTTTTGCAAAGCCTTTGAGGCGGCTATTATCTTCAAGGCTAATAATGGCGTTGCCAATACCGCTCTCTTTCTTTGGATTCGACTCTAGAAAGCGAGGCCTAAAAAACAACCCCACTTGTTTGTACAGGCGGGGTTGTTTCGGATCAAATTTGGTTGGGCTTGAATTAACCAACGAGTTCATTGTCGTTGAAGAAATATTTAATTTCGATTCCAGCATTTTCTTCTGAATCAGAACCGTGCACGCTGTTTGCTTCGATGCTTTCAGCGAAGTCTTTACGGATCGTGCCAGCATCAGCATCTTCAGGGTTAGTTGCGCCCATGATTTCGCGGTTTTTAAGAACTGCATTTTCGCCTTCAAGAACTTGAACGACAACGGGGCCAGAGGTCATGAATGCAACAAGGTCGTTGTAGAATGGACGTTCTTTGTGCACTTCGTAGAAGCCGCCGGCTTGGACGTCAGTCATGTGAATGCGCTTTGAAGCAACAATGCGGAGACCGTTTTCTTCAAAACGTTGAGTGATAGCACCGGTTAAGTTACGGCGAGTTGCATCAGGTTTGATGATTGAGAAAGTACGTTGAATAGACATGTGAAGCTCCTAATTTGGGTTGTTTCTTGCGGGGCTTATAGCATGGCAAACAATGATTGCAAGCGACTCTTAACGATCTTCAGAATCTGGTTCCACGCCTTCTGGAGTTGCTTCTTTTTTTTTCTACGTGGCTGCCGGCAGCTTTGAGGAGCTGGTAGTTAAATTCAGCGCCGAAGATGAAGATGACATTGATGATGTAAAAGAAGAGCAGGGCCGCGATCACACCGCCCAGAGAACCATAGATAAGCGTGACTTGATCAAAGCTGCTTAAGTAGAGGCGTAAACCTTTAACGGCAAGTGTCCAAAGTAAAATGGTCAGCAGTGCACCGGGCAATACGGCCGCGAGATTCTGCTTAATGTTGGGCAGTGAATGATAAGCGAGCATAACCAAAAAGAGCATCATCACACCAGAATAGAATTGGAGATTGTGGCCGAGATTTTCATAGATGCCAACACCGGTCATTCCTTCTGCCCAACCAATCACGCTTGGAGCCACAAACATCGCCCCCATGCCCAGCATAATCAATGCCGTGAAGATGAGCAGTTGGCCAATTGACCATAGGCGGCGCCAAACATAGGCAGGCGGCGTTCCTACACGGTAAGCGCGATTCAGCACAGTGCGGTAGCCTTCGACAGCGCTGGAAGCGGTCCAGAGCGCCGCGAGCATCGAGATGGTGAGCAGGCCGCGCGGTGGGCCATCGACGATTTCATCAATACGCGGAAGTAGGGCGGCTACGGCGTCGGCAGGTAAGGTATCGCGAATGAGTAGGATAAAATCGCGGCCCAATGCGCCATCGCCAAACACACCGGCGAGTGCCACTAAAAATACCAAAAACGGAAAAAGTGAAAGAAGCCCCATAAAAGAGAGATAGCCGGCATGCTCAATACCATCATGGGTAATGACCGTATGCTCGGTCGCTTTCGCGAGGGCTTTGGGGATCCGGGTTAGCATGATTTAAATTTACGCAATCAGCTAAAGTTTGTCATCCTTAACTGTTCAGTTCTCCATATTCGGTTGCTAAATAGGTCAGGGCTCGCATAATGCGTGACATGGACATGATTATGACTTTAGCCAATGCGCCTTATCTCTGGTTGGCATTGGGGGCAATGCTTTTGGCGCTAGAGGCGTTTGGAGCTTCGGGTATTGGATTTTTATTTGCCGGTTTAGCGGCGATTGTAACCGCTATTTTAGCACATTTAGGCTGGGCTGAAACGGTCTGGACACAAACGACATGGTTTTTTGCGGCGACCGTTGGGTGGGCTATTTTGCTTTGGGTGCCAATGCAGCGCTCGAAAGCACAAAAGGATGCTGGTCTGGATGGTTTCAATAATATGGTCGGCGATGAAGTGATCGTATTAGAAGGTGGATTGCAGGCAGATAAGACGGGCCAAGTGCGTTGGTCAGGTACGACCATGAAAGCCAAGTTAGTTGACGGAGTATCGGAGCAAGTCGAAGGTGCGACCGTATTGATTCAAGATGTAAAAGGAACGGTGCTCCTCGTTGCACCCGCAAATAAGGAAGAAAAATAATGTTAGATTTCTCAAGTGTACTAAGCTTAACCCTCGCCTTTGGTGTGGTATTGATCGTTTGGAAAGGCGTCAAGATCGTTCCACAGCAAGAATCATGGATTGTTGAGCGCTTAGGGAAATTCGACCGGAATCTGATAGCGGGCTTGAACATACTCATCCCGTTTGTGGATCGGGTATCTTACAAGCATTCGTTAAAAGAGTATGCCAATGATGTGCAGGAACAAACGGCGATTACGCGTGATAACGTGACGCTCATTATGGATGGCGTGATCTATACGCGTATTACCGATGCGAAACAGGCGAGTTACGGCGTTTCAAACCCGATCTATGCGGTGACGCAGTTGGCGCAAACCACCATGCGTTCGGAAATTGGTAAGCTGACGTTGGATCAATGTTTTGAAGAGCGCGAAGTGCTGAATGCGAATATCGTCAATGCGATTAACGAGGCGGCGCAAACGTGGGGCATCCAATGTATGCGCTATGAGATTCGTAATATTACGCCGCCGCATAGTGTCTTGCAGGCGATGGAATTACAAGTGGCTGCAGAGCGTAAGAAACGTGCGGAGATTCTGGATTCAGAAGGCCAGCAACAATCGCAAATCAATATCGCCGAAGCGCAAAAGCAGGAAGTGGTGCTAGAGTCTGAAGCGTCAAAGATTGACCAAATTAACCGTGCGCAAGGGGAGGCGGAAGCGATTAGAGAAGTCGCGATTGCAACGGCTGAAGGTATCCGCGTCGTAGCCGGTTCGATTATCGAAAAGGGCGGAACGGACGCAGTCGCACTGAAAGTAGCAGAGCAATATGTCGCCGCCTTTGGTAATTTGGCGAAAGAGTCTAATACGATTCTGATGCCAGCCAATGCGAATGATGCAGGATCAATGGTGGCACAGGCAATGTCGGTGTTTAATCAAGTGCGGATGGAAACAGCAGACGCGGCGTCGACTAGCAAAAGCCCTTGGAAGAAGTAACTTAAGCAGGAAAATAATATGAGTGATTCGGTGAAACCGCTAAACGGACATGCGTTGACGGCGCCGGATGGGGTGGAGATTAAAGGTCACTTGTCAGCGGATACGACGGAGATTCTCTCTTATCCAGCATTGGAGTTTTTGGCGGCTATGACGCGTGAATTTCGCGCACGTCGCAAGCAGTTGTTAGAGTTACGTGCGCAAAAGTGGCAAGCCATCCAAAATGGCGCGGCATTGGATTTTGATGCGGATACCAAGGCAATCCGCGAGGGCGACTGGAAAGTGAGTGCTATTCCGGCCGAGTTGCAAGATCGTCGGGTGGAGATTACGGGTCCGGTGGATCGTAAAATGGTTATTAACGCGCTGAACTCTGGTGCGAAAGTCTTTATGGCAGATTTCGAAGATGCCAGCTCTCCAACATGGGCGAATATGACGGAAGGCCAAGTGAATATGCGCGATGCGATTCATCGCACGATTGCTTTCACGAATGATAAGGGCAAAGACTATCAGCTCAATGAAGATCCGGCGGTGTTGTTTGTGCGCCCGCGTGGCTGGCATTTAGACGAGAAGCATTTACTGGTTGATGGCGCGCCGATTCCGGGTGGATTTATGGATTTTGGTCTCTATTTTTTCCATAATATCCGCCACGCTCAGTCGCGTGATTCGAGTTGTTATTTCTATCTTCCCAAGACGGAGAGTTATCAAGAAACGGCGCTTTGGAATGATGTTTTTGCATGGTCAGAAGAGCGACTTGGTATCAAGCATGGCTCGATCAAAGTAACGGTATTGGTGGAAACGATTACGGCTAGTTTCCAACTGCACGAGATTTTGCATAGCTTGAAAGATTATATTGTTGCGCTCAATTGCGGGCGTTGGGATTATATTTTTAGCTACATTAAAATGTTCCATAAGAACCCGAATTTCTTGTTGCCCGATCGTGCGCAGGTGACGATGGCGACGCACTTTATGCGCAGCTATTCGCAGCTGGTGATTAAGACTTGCCATGCGCGTGGGGCGATGGCGATGGGCGGTATGGCCGCGGCGATTCCGGTCAAGAATGACAAAGCGACGAATGATAGAGCGGTCAAAGCGGTCAAAGCGGATAAAGAGCGCGAAGCAAGTGACGGTCATGATGGTACTTGGGTCGCACATCCGGCGTTGGTGCCGGTGGCGTTAGAGGTGTTTGATCGTCTGATGCCACAAGCCAATCAAATGGATAACCTGCGCGAAGATGTTAGCGTAACGGCGGCGGATTTATTGCGGGTGCCAGATTCGGGCGAGGTGACGGAAAAGGGCCTGCGTTTAAATATTTCGGTGGCGATTCAATATATCGCGGCGTGGTTAACGGGGCGCGGTGCGGTGCCGATTAATAATCTGATGGAAGATGCGGCAACCGCGGAAATCTCGCGCGCGCAGCTTTGGCAATGCGTGCATCATACGGCAGAGTTGGCCGATGGTCGTGTGGTAACGCTCGATCTGTTTAACTTGCTACTGCAAGAAGAGATGGAGAAATTGCAGGAATCCATCCCCGCCGATCAGTTCGAACATGGACGCTACCGCCGCGCAGCGACGCTATTGGATGATTTGGTTAATAATGAACGTTTCGAAGAATTCCTGACCTTGTCAGGTTACGAGTTGTTGGATTAAACAAAGAAGAGGAGACAGCCCTTTATCTGCGATTCTTTTCAACTTCTCATAAGCCTTTTCCAATTGCATTTGGCGGTGTAGTGACAGTTTTCTGAGTCTATAATTAGAGAATAATGCTGTTTACGCTTTACCGGAAGTGGGAAAATGGCATCCGCCTGCCTTTAATCGTCATAGCCCGGCTTGTCTGGGTAATCCATTTGAGGCGGATATGGATGACTCGCATGGAGCGGGGTATGACGTAAGGGCCGAACAAAAGGGGTTAGCTATTCAAATGACGCCATCAATTTTTTCCTATAAACCAGTTTGATGAAAACAGACTTTCTTGTGATTGGCTCTGGCATTGCGGGCTTGTGGTATGCGCTGCGGATGGCTGAGCATGGCCGGGTAACGGTGATCACCAAGAAGAATAAAGCCGAATCGAATACGAACTATGCGCAAGGCGGGATCGCGGCGGTGATGTCGCCGCTCGATAGTTTTGAGAGTCACGTGCAAGATACGCTGAGTGCCGGCGCAGGGATTTGCGATGCGGAAGTGGTGAATCAAGTGGTGCGTGAAGGGCCCGATTGTATCCGTGAGTTGATTGAGATGGGCGCACGCTTCAGCAGCCAAGATGGCGAAATGCATCTGGGGCGCGAGGGCGGTCATTCGGCGCATCGTATTATCCATCACGCTGATATGACAGGCCGCGAAATTGAGCGTGTGTTGCTTAAGCAAATGGCCGCCAGCGAGAATATCACGCTCCTAGAGCATCATTATTGTGTCGATCTGTTGGTAGAAGACGGGCGCTGTAACGGCGCTCTCGTGCTAGATACCAAAGCCGATGAGCTATTTAATTTAACGGCGGTGACGACGCTGCTTGCTTCCGGCGGCTCGGGTCGCTTGTTTCAGCATACGACCAACCCAGCCGTGGCGACAGGCGATGGTGCGGCGATGGCATGGCGGGCCGGCGCGAGGCTGGCGAATATGGAGTTTGTGCAGTTCCATCCGACCAGCCTTTATCATGAGGGCAAGAGTGTATTTCTTATTTCCGAAGCGGTGCGCGGGGCTGGGGCATTCTTGATCAATAAGGATGGCGAGCGCTTTATGCAGGGCTATCATCCGTTGGGTGATTTGGCACCGCGCGATATTGTTGCGCGCGGAATTGACGAGCAGCTAAAGAGCCGCGGTGATGAGTGCGTCTATCTGGATGCGACGTATCTGGCGAAAACAGAGATTAAATCTCATTTTCCTACGATTGCGAAAATGTGCCTGAAATATGGCATTGATATGATGCAAGAGCCGATTCCTGTTGTGCCCGCCGCGCATTATCAATGTGGTGGTGTGATGACAGGCCAAGAAGCACGTACGAGCGTAACGGCGCTACTGGCGTGTGGCGAGGTGACGTATACGGGCCTGCATGGCGCGAATCGTTTGGCGAGTAACTCGCTGTTGGAGGCGTTGGTCTTCAGTACGCATGCGGTGGATGCTTCGCTAGAAGAGTTTAATCGAGCAGCTAAGCCTGTTGAACCAGCTGCAGTGATCCGTGCAAGGCGTGAGAAGGTAGATGCTAAACAGGTAGAAGCGTTGCGTCAGGCTTTGCGTGCGCTCATGTGGAAGCAAGTAGGGATTGTCCGTCGCGTCGAAGTGCTAGAAGGCACGGCGAAGCAGCTAGCCGACTTATCTGCCAAGGTCGAAGGGCTCGTGCAAGCACATGCTTGCGAAGTGGCTCTATGTGAATTGCAGAATCTCGTGCAAGTGGCCGTTATGGTTGTGGATTCGGCTTTGATGCGTAAAGAGAGTCGCGGCTTGCATTCGGTGAAAGATTACCCAGAGCTATCGACGGCTTTTGAAGTGCCGACTATCATTCAATCATAAAAAAAACCCCGCCGTTAGGCAGGGGTTTGTATTTTGTAAAATCGCGTGCTTTATTAAGCAGCTTCGGCGTTTTCAACCGACACATACATGCGGCCTTTGGCTTTCTTCGCGAATTTGATTTGACCTGTGGTCAATGCGAAGAGTGTGTGATCTTTACCCATACCAACATTAGCACCAGGATAAACCTTTGTACCACGTTGACGGATAATGATGTTACCAGGGATAACATGCTCCCCACCGTATTTTTTTACACCAAGGCGGCGACCTTCTGAGTCGCGACCGTTATTGGAACTACCACCTGCTTTTTTGTGAGCCATGAGTTACTTCTCCTCTTTTTTCGCTGCAGGCTTCTTAGCTGCAGGCTTTTTCGCTGCGGGTTTAGCTGCTGCAGGTTTCGCTGCAGTTTTCTTTTCAGCGGTTTTAGCAGGAGCTGCTTTTTTCGCTGCGGGCTTTTTCGCTTCTGTCTTCGCTTTTGCAGGCGCGGCAGCTGTCTTCGCTTCGGGGCGCTTTGCAGGCTCAACTTTATCTGTTTTGCCATCAGCATCCGTTACCGAAAGGATACGCAATTTTGTGAAGAATTGGCGATGGCCAATTTTACGACGATAGTTCTGGCGACGTTTCTTTTTGAAAACGATCACCTTCTTATCTTTGGCTTGCTCCAGAATTTCAGCTTCTACTTTAGCTTTATCTAGGCCAACAATTTTACCGCCAGCGGCGATAATATCGTCAAAACTAATTTTGCTACCGGCTTCGCCATCTAGCTTTTCTACTTTTACGGTGTCGCCCGCTTTAGCGCGATACTGTTTTCCACCTGTTTTAAACACTGCGAACATACGTCGTCTCCAATAAATCTCAGGCGGGCAATATATACACAACGGTGCCGCTGTCAATGGTTGGATTGCACTATTTACTGAGTATTGCTGATTTTTAACAATTTCGATCAAATCTATATTATGCGAAAATTGGTATTTTATACTCGTTTAATAAGAAAAATCTTGCCCAACTAAACCTAAAGATGTATATTTAGTTTAATAACAACTTAGGGGAGGCGGAATTGCTAAATGCAAAAATCGTGGTTTCAGATACTGAAATCGAGTCACGCACGCTGTTAGCAGATGTTTTAGAAAATCGACTAGGGTACCAGGTAATACCGGTCTCAAATGGATTGCAGGTAATGGAGTCTTTATATGAAAGGCACGATTCTGTGCCGGAGGTCGTGTTGATGGATGTCGCGTCGGACCCGGCCGATGTCGCACATTTACTGAGTCAATTAAGGGTGCGTTTCCCGCACCTGCCTGTCATTGCAATGACGAATTATGGAGATATGAAGCAAGCCGCAACTGCGTTGGAAGCTGGCGCGGTAGACTATATGTCGCGTCCAGTTTCCCATCAGCGGCTGCAAGTGGGGATTGATAATGCCATTAAGCAGTATCGACTCGCTTTAGAGGTGTCACGTTTGAATCGTGAGCAAGTCGGGAGGGGTGATTTGAACTATCTTCCGGCGGATAGTATACACTTGAAAAACCTTATGTGCCAGAATCCCAATTCTGATAAGGCGCTGTTTTTAGTGGGTGAGCCTGGGGTAGGTAAGGAAGCACTGGCGCGTGCGATCCATCTTGAAACGATGCGTAAGGAGCGGCCATTTATATCCGTTAATTGTGCTTTCTGGACGGAAAGACAAATGTGTTCAATGCTGTTTGGAGCGAAAGATGGGGAATTTCCTTCTATCTCGCTTGTGGGAACGGTTGCGAGTGCTTTAGGCGGCACGTTATTTTTAGAAGAAGTGCATAGATTATCGGCTGCGGTGCAAAATCATTTAATAGAAGTGCTACAGCAATTGGCAGAGATTGGGTCTGCAGGTGACAATAGAGGCAAAAAAGGCGTCCGTTTGATGGTGGGGAGTTGCTTGAGTCTAACGGAATTGCGGAGTTCGGGTATTTTAGTGCCGCAATTGGTGCAGCATCTATCGGATGAAGTGGTAACCTTGCCGCCGTTGCGCGACTCTAAGGAGGATATTGCCGCTTTGGCACATTACTTTACGGAGCGTTTTGCGTTACAGGAAAATCCAGCCGTACGTCAGATTACGGATCAAGCGGTAGAGCTGTTGCAATCCTATGATTGGCCGGGTAATTTATTGGAGCTAGAGCGTATGATTTTCCGCGCGGTGATTTCATCCGAAGATTCAATGATCGATATTGAACATCTAGTGCCTTACATGCCGTCCTCTTTTACACCCGAATATAGCGCCATTGAGCTGCAAGATGCGATGATGCGTTCGCGGTGTATGCCACTGACAAACCAAAGCGGTGAAGTGCGGCGTTTACGAGATTTGGAGGCGGATATGATTAATTTCGCGCTTAAGTTCTATGGAGGGCGTATTTCGGAAGTGGCACGTAAGCTTGGCATAGGTCGTTCCACCCTTTACCGGAAATTACATGATTTAGATATTAAAGTGGCTTAAGTGCGCTAAATCTCGCGGGCGAACCAAACGACGCGGCCGATAATATCAGTTTCTTCCAAGCTCCGCTCATAGGGGTGGTATTGCGAGTTGTCTGATAAAATGCGTATCGAGGGTGGGGTAGAGTGAGGTAGAAACTCTAAGCGCTTGGCAATCAGGCCCATGCCATCAAACAAGACGAAAATACCAGAGGGGGACGGATTCTTCTTGGTGATATCTATCAAGATCATATCGCCGTTGCACAGGCTGGGCTCCATACTATCGCCCTCGACGAAAATCATACGTAGATTTTCAGGTTGGGCATTCAAGCGCTCTTGAACCCAGCTTTTGCGAAAATAGTAAGGCTCGCCTTCCTTTTCTTCGATGATCATGGCGCCGCCTTTATCAGTCGAAGTGGTCAACATGCGCGTGACCATCACATATTCAGATTTGTCACTTTTTTGGGTCATTTCACTATCCAGTCCAAGCAGTGCGGAGAGGCTCACACCTAGTGCTGAGCTGATACGCGCCATTTTTGCCGTATTAGGGTTGGTCGATTTCCCATTTAAGATATCGTAGATAAATGAGGCGCGAACTCTGGAGTTTTTTGCGAGCGTTGCCGTGTTCATCCCTTTTCTGCGGATGCTCTCTTTGAGCCGATCTTTTAGGAGTGTCTGTACCATATAGAGAATGATAATAGGATATATCTTATAAATATACATAATTTTTCTTATTTTTTCATATAACTATAAGAAAGTTCATATTTTTAAGATAATAAGCTCAAAAAATAAATAAATCAGCGCCTGTTAAGAATTCAGTAACCATCTCACGGTAAGGTGTGGGTATAGAGAAAGAAAATTTATGACTAATCACGATTCTCGCTTAGCTGAAATGTTATGCACACGTTTATGCCACGATCTAACAGGGCCAATTGGCGCGCTTTCTAACGGAGCGGAGTTTCTTGCAGATGAAGATTTTAGTATGCAGGATCAAGCGGTAGAGCTTATTTCGCAAAGCGCTGAGCAGGCGGTGAATCGATTGCAGTTTTATCGTTCGGCCTATGGTCGTGTGAACCACCCGGGCGAGGCAGTGCTCTCAGAGACGAAGCATCTGATTGCACGATTCTTTGCGGGCAGTAAGGTTTCGCTGGATTGGCCGGATAATTTGACCGATGCGCTGGATGTATCAGTAAGCCGTAAGATGGCGCGTCTCTTGCAAAATATGTCGATGATAGCCTCATCTACTCTGATCCGAGGTGGGATTGTTTCCATTCGTATTCAGCAAGAGGGCGCACGCAAGATTGTTGCGGTCTCTGCAAGTGGTTTAGCAGTAAAATGGGATCAAGAGCATCAGCAAGTGATGAGCGGTAGTGTGGGGATTGACGATGTGCAGCCTGCAACTGTGCAGCTTTATTATACCATGAAATTAGCGCAAGAAATTGGCTCAGATATTACGGCTAGCGCTACAGAAGATAGTTTCGAGCTACTCGCTGTGAAGGAAGAAGTTGCCGTAGAAGCGAGTGCTTAAGTTAGGGGCTGACACCTAATAATATTCTTTGAGCAACTTTTTCAGGTCTGCCAGTAAGTCACTTGGTGTGCCCATATTAAACCTCCACTCACATTCTTTCAAGAACAGATTAAAATGCTC